>DAOWOO010000354.1 GCA_030642025.1 Candidatus Zixiibacteriota bacterium
ATAGCCCGCCCATTTTTGGTTGAACTCCGCTTCCGGAAACCGTGATCGTTCAGTTTCTTTCGGTTTGACGGCTGATATGTCCGTTTCATAATTTCAAAACCCTTCAGTCAATTAGCTTGAAACAACTAATATACCCAAAATGCCCTACTCGTCAAGCGAAATCAAGCCTGTACCCCTCGTTTAACAATATCACTGCTATATTTATTTACGATAAAACTCCTGGTTTATTCATATATTTATACAGTTTAAACAAGCAGGGTTGCTTATTGATCCCAATATACCGTCCAACAAAAAATAAAATAGACCGGTACTTGACATTGTTAGATCAGTCTAATATTATCACAGAAGAAGATATTTCACTTATGGAAAAACGGTCTATTCCCAGGATTATGCATTTTATTACCGGGTATCGTATTACTGGAAAGGTCAATTTATTATGCGGCGGAAGTTCTACGTTGGGTTGATATTAATCGCGATTCTATTTACCGTATCAGGTTTCGCCTCGGCAGAGGAGAAACTCGGCCTGATAGTTATTGCTCATGGTTCACCCAGGGCCGAGTGGAACGGCCCGGTTCTCGATCTGGAAGGTGAGATCAAGGATATTTTTTCCGATGGCGGTAATAACCCGTTTACCGAAATACGGGTGGCTCTGATGGAGTTTAATGAACCATCGATTGCTACCGTTGTCAATGATATGCAAAAACATGGTATCGATAGACTATTAGCCATTCCCTTGTTTATCGCTCCTTCGGGACATTCTTTCTTCGATATCCCAACAATCCTGGGGCTGTATCATAATAAACCGATAACGGAATCGATCATTGATGAAGGTATATCAATAGTAAACACCAAAATGAATATAACGGTCGGCGCCACGCTCAATAACGGCGGTATTTTAAAAGAGATTATATTGGACAGAGTGAAAGAGCTATCGTCTGCGCCCGATTCCGAGGGAGTTATCATTCTGGCCCATGGCGACAGTCATTTCAGTCCTATATGGGAAGCTTTATGCCGCGAGATAGGCTCTTATGTTTGCGCCAAAACCGGCATCGAGTACGTTGACTTTGCCTTTGTTGCAGTCGGACAATCATTTATTACTGATGGTGTTCCGGTAATTTCCAGAGCGGCCGAAAAGCGTGCAAAGACGATAGTGGTCGGTCTTTATGTTTCTATGGGGGTGGCCAATATGTCGCAGAACTCGGCGTTAGACTTTCGCAAGATGAAATTCACCGCCGAAGACGCCCTTCGGGGTAAGAATATCCTGTTTGCAAAACGGGGTTTATTACCGGATAGTCGCGTTTCGATGTGGCTTGTCGAACAGGCGCTGGATTGGGCCGGGCGTCAATAGACGGTTTTGGTCGGGCGTACTATATGGTGCGGCCTGCCCTGTCCGGTCAACTCATCACAAGAATTTCAGCACTTCATCATGCAGGCGGGCGCGATAGTGTAAACCACCCGATTCCATCCCGGAAATGATCTTCTTATAACTCTCAAATTCGGCCAGTCGGGCCAGCCGCGTCTCGCTGATTTCGCGAATATCAACCGGTTTGATTGTTCCGGAAATGTATTGAGCCGTAAAAACATGGGTTCGCCAGGGGATATAACGGCGTCCGAATGAAAAGGCGGCATTGACCTGAAGGATATACTTGTCCAGTTTCACCCTGCACCCGGTTTCCTCATAGACTTCCCGATTTACCCCGTCGATAAATTTCTCGCCCGGCTTCAGGCCGCCCGACGGCGCTCGATACAATCCTTTCGGATAATGATGTTTGGCCGTGACAATCACTTTGTTATCCTTGAAGATGTAAAAAGTTATGTCATGGCAGCGCCCGTAGGTCTGGGTGGAGCGGATAAAATCGTATTCATCTTCGCTGACCGGGGCATTCATACTAATAACCGGAGGATAGCCATACTGGTCGGCCACTATTTGCACCATGCGCGATGTAAAATACATTTCAAGCCATAAGGGCGATTATGCTTTTCTGCACCGCCTGGGTGGTGATTTCCGGTCCCAGCTCGGTCAGAAGGCAGTCAATCTCGCTTCGGAAACCGTAACTTTCAAGATAAATACCCGGTTCAATGGAGAAGAGATGTCCGGGCAGGAGTCTGCGCCGGTCTTCGGTTTCGCGGTTGTCGATATTCGGCCCCGGCCCGTGAACATTTTCAAGAATCGAGTGACCGGTGCGGTGGAAAAAATTGTCACCGTATCCGGCCTCGACAATAACCCGTCGGCAGATATCATCGACTTCATAACCATACACCTGCTCGGTGGGAAATTTCTCCTTAAGGTATCCAACAGTGGCATCGCGGGCATGAGTTACAATTTCGAAAATCCGGTTGTATTCATCCGGCACCGTTTCACCGGCGTAAGCCATCCAGGTGATATCGGCGAAGATTGCCTTGCGCTCGCGGTATTTCGCCCATAAATCTATAAGAATTAGTGAATCTTCCTTGATTGGCGATGATATACCCTCGGTCGGTTCGTAATGGGGATTACAAATATTGGCATCGACGGCGCATATCGGCGGGAAATCGGTCGTCATGTTTTCTTCTTCAAACCTCCGCTTGATGTAAAAAACAACCATTTTTTCATTCATGAAATTTCCGCCGATCAAGGCCTCACGGATAAGCTAAAAGGCATCATCCTTGATCTGGTTTATCATAAAGGCGGCGCGCTTATGCTGCTCTATCTGACTCTCCGTCATACGCGCCTGGAAATTGGAGACAATATCGGCCGATGATACGATTTCCACACCCATGGAACGGACCATCTC
>DAOWOO010000444.1 GCA_030642025.1 Candidatus Zixiibacteriota bacterium
GGCCGGGCTGGGCCAGAGTACTTGTCTCGGTATTGGCGGTGACCAGGTTATCGGCACCAACTTTATCGATGTGCTCGATGCTTTTGAGAAAGACAGCGCCACAAAGGCCATTGTTATGATCGGTGAAATCGGCGGTTCGGATGAGGAAGTCGCGGCCAAGTTCATTAAAAAGAACCTGACCAAGCCAGTGGTGGCCTTCATCGCCGGGCGCGCGGCACCCCCCGGAAAGAGGATGGGACATGCCGGCGCGATTATCTCCGGCGGCTCGGGGAAGGCCGAGGACAAAATCAAGGCTCTTAACAAGGTTGGTATTCCCGTGGCGGACTCGCCGCTCGAACTCCCGATCCTTATCAAGGAACAGTTTAAAGTTTTTAAGGAAAAGGCTAATACCAAAAAGACGGGAGCCAAGAAAAAAGCGACCAAAAAAATAGCGGCTAAAACAACCGCCAAGAAAACTGTGAAAAAGAAAAAAACGACAACAAAGAAAAAGAAATAGACAGTCATTCATTCGTATATTATGTGTACTTATAATATCTTTCTTAGGAGCTAGATCATGTCAGATTCTAATGCGGCCGATAAGACCGACGCTAAGCCGGCCCGTAAGAAAAAATATGACTATTCAAATGGACCACCTCCATTGAATATCAACCTTAATTGGTGTAAAGCCTGTAACATTTGCATCGCTCTTTGTCCCCAAAAGGTGTTTGAGCCTGACCGGGATGGTAAACCTGTTATAGCCCGTCCTGATGATTGTACTCAATGCACTATCTGTTGGGTACATTGCCCGGATTTCGCTATTATATCGAATTATAAGTAGGAAGGGATAGGAAGCAGATGTCTGAAAAGAAACGTCATTTGATGCTGGGAAATATGGCCTGTGTCCACGGCGCCATTTATGCCGGCATGCGGTTTTTCGCCGGGTATCCCATTACCCCCTCAACCGAGGTGGCCGAGGGATGCTCTCGCGAATTACCGAAAATAGGTGGTAGATTCATCCAGATGGAGGACGAAATCGGGTCCATCGCGGCTATTATCGGGGCCTCAATCGCGGGCCTGAAATCGATGACGGCCACCTCCGGACCAGGTTACTCCCTTATGGTCGAAAATATCGGTTATGCCTTCATGACCGAGACGCCGCTGGTTATTATCAACGTTCAGCGCGGCGGCCCCTCGACCGGGATGCCTACCAAGGGCAGTCAGTCGGATACCATGCAAGCCAGATGGGGTCCGCATGGAGACTATACTGCCATCGCCGTGGCTCCCTCAACCGTGCAGGAATGCCTGACCGAAACCATCCGGGCTTTTAATCTGGCCGAACGGTTCCGTACCCCGGTAACTATCCTGCTCGATGAGGTCATCGCCCACTCGCGGGAAATGGTGACCGTTCCTGATAAAGGGGAGTTCGATGTATTTAACCGAGTCAAGCCCGACTGCACACCCGAAGAATATGTTCCCTTCGCAATGACACCCAACGGAGTGTCGCCCATGGCGCCTTTCGGTGAGGGTTACCGCTTTAACGTGACCGGTCTGACCCACGACCAGATGGGATTTACGACCAATAATCCGGCCGAAGTTTCCCCGAAACTGGATAAACTTCGCAATAAAATCATGGATTATCGGAATGAAATTGTTAAACTTCGCACCGAAAGAATGGAAGACGCCGAGATAGCTTTTATCTCCTACGGCTCCGTATCCCGGGCGGCTCTGCAGGCTATCGACGTTGCCCGCAAGGCCGGAGTGAAGGTCGGCACTGTCCAGCTATAC
>DAOWOO010000193.1 GCA_030642025.1 Candidatus Zixiibacteriota bacterium
CGGTTTTCGAGCCAAAACCGCCATTTTTGGGGCAAAATAAAAGAGATTAACCTCTCAGCATGTCTTTTGGCTATTTACGCCTAAACCGGGCCACGAGTGATGGCGGTTACGTCAGGCATAACATCGAACTGCTTGGCGCTCATATCGCTAAAAGCCGGGTGACTTTTGACCTGCTCAGCCAGCGGCCCCGCTAAGAAAGCTTCCAATGAGGCTTCATCCTCGAAAAGATAGATTCCACCCGCCTCACTTTCCGCTTCATTCATAATCCAAATCTTCCAGCGAAGACCATCAACCTCCGCAAAACTTGGGGCAAGTGAGACCGCGGCCTGCTCATATTCGGCCTTTGAAACGTTAAACTTAAAAATAATCTGCAGCAATTTTTCAGCCATGGCTATCTCTCCTCTTTATTTATTATGTCTTTTCCGCGCGTTTGTTGTAAATGGATATTTCTGGATTAAATTAAAGAAGGTTCGATACTAAAGGCAAGTCTTTTATTGAATGGATATTATCACCGGGCAGCCCGCCTCTTTAGAGGCGCGATGGAGTATATCCACGCGGATGTAAGCATCGGCCGGGCACGTATGCAAACGGCGTCATCGCGGGCGTTATCATTGCCGCAGGCAACGATGTAGAGTGAACCGATCCCATGATTATAATGCAGTGCAAATACATGGGGATTCTTCGTCTGCGACTCAGAATGACGCGGAGTTGTCGGCTGGGGATTCTTTACCTTCGACTCAGAATGACGCGGACTTATTGACAGAAGTTTCTTCGCCTTCGACTCAGAATGACAATCCAATTCACGATACCGGTTTGTCAATCGCCTTGTGTGCATTTTTGTCATGACCTTCTTCTCTGCGGCCAGTCATCGATTCGATTTCGACCAGGATGATACCGCACTTCTCGGCGGATTTGATATCATACTGGCCGGGCATTATCCAGTCCAGGCGATTATTGAAATAGGCATTGTATTTCCGGATCCATTTCAGACGCTCCTCAGCCCACTCAACAAACCTGGCCTTACCGTAGACCAAAACCGATTGAAAGCGGTAATGACATTTTTTCTCGGGATGATATTTGACCTTGTCCGGATGACGGTTGACCGCCAGACAGCAGGAGTGATTTTCACGGATGATATCCAGTTTGCGTCCTGTCATGGCGCAATGCAAAACCAACATATTATCCATATAGGCGTAATTGATCGGCACGACATAGGGACTGCCATTATCCGAAAGCGCAAGATGCGCGACCTCCTCCTCGGACAACAACTTTTTCATCCAGTTCAGATCGGTTACCGTTTCCGCCATGTATTATTCTCCCGATAAAAAAGGCCAGGCTTCCGCCTGGCCTGAGTATAATCTATACATTCAGACTCTTTAGAATCTGTGGTATTTCCATAAAGGTTTTGGCTGGAAACGCTCCGGCTTTTTCAAGCGCTCTCAGTTTGGAGCGCGCGGTTCCCATCGAGCCCTCGACAATCGCGCCGGCATGGCCCATACGTTTGCCCTGGGGCGCGAAGACACCGCCGATCATACGATCACCGGCGTTTTCATCTTCTTGATGACCGACGTGGCGCGTTCCTCATACACACCGCCGATCTCGCCCACCATCACAACCGCTTTGGTCTGCTTATCCTTCTCGAACATCATCAGGATTTCATCGAAAGTGGATCCCAAAACCGGATCGCCGCCCAAACCGACACAGGTGGTCTCGCCATATTCACTGCGGGTCAGGGTATCGGCCACATAATATGTCAGCGAACCGGAACGCGAAACAGTGCCGACCCGTCCCGGAGAAAAAGCGATATCCGGCATAATACCCAAGTTGACCTCGCCCGGTGTGATAATACCGGCGGTATTGCCGCCCAGAACAGTGGCGCCATATTTTTTGGCTTCCTGACGAATTTCCATCATATCGAAAATCGGTATGTGTTCGGGGATAACCACCACAAACTTGATACCGGCGTAAATCGCTTCGATAGCCGCTTCTTTGACAAACGGCGCCGGAAGAAAGATAACCAAGGTATCCGCTTCGGTATTATCAATACATTCATCCACAGTATCGAAAACCGGCAAACCCTCAATCTCCTGGCCGCCTTTGCCGGGGGAGGTTCCGCCGACAATCTGAGTACCGTATTCGAGCATGCGTTTGGTATGAAATTTTCCGGCCGATCCGGTGATTCCCTGGACCAGCACTTTGGATTCCTTATCAACCAGTATAGCCATTATTCCGCCTCCTTCGCCAGTTCAACCGCCCGTTTGGAAATTTCCTCAATCGGCGTTTCGATTCCATGAATCTCTATCTTTTCGAAAATCTCGGGATCCTCCTTTTTGGCTTCCTCGAATAACCTTACCCCTTCCTGCCAGACATTGCCGGTCATACGGCAGACCATCGGCTTGGAAAGACCATGTTCGCGCAGGAACTGGATCACGCCCTTGGCGAAATCATCGCAACGGGAGATGCCGCCGAAACGCGCGCCGAAGATCGCCTTGACATCGGGATTCTCATCTAGAAGAATCAGCATTTTGGCCAGACGTTCCGGGGATGGGCCGCCGCCGGAATCCATAAAGTTGGCCGGCTTGCCGCCGTAGTATTCGATAAAGTCGTTGCCCATGATTCCGAATCCGGCCCCGCCGGGGAACATTCCGATATTGCCGTCCAGATCGAGGTAGGGGATGCCCCATTCGCGGGCCTGTTGTTCACGCTCGGTCATCTCGCCCTCTTCGTGACGTTTCTCGATGCCCATCTCGGCCAGTTCCGGGTGACGGAAAAGCGCGTCATCATCGACGGAAATCCTGGCGTCGGCAGCCCAGAGCTTGCCGTCGGTGGTTTCAATCAGCGGATTGATTTCGGCCAGTTTGCAGTCATACGATTTGAAGACATTGTATAGGCCGCGGATGATCGGGACCGCACTTTTAAGAAGATCACCGGTAAAGCCCAGTTTCTTCCCAATCGCATAAGCCTGAAAACCGAAAATCTTCTCATCGATATCGAATGATTCCTTGAATATCTTCTCGGGACTGATGCGGGCGATTTCCTCGATATCCACGCCGCCCGAGGGTGAAGCGATAAAGACCAGCTTATAGTTGGCCCGGTCGATTGTCACGCCCAGGTAATATTCCTTCTTGATATCCAGCAGAGGATCGACCAGTACACGTTCCACGGGATAACCCTTGACCGTACCGGCAAACAGCTCCTCCGCCAGAGTGAACGCCTCATCGGGTGACTCGGCCTTCTTTATTCCACCGGCTTTGCCCCGTCCGCCGGAAAGTATCTGAACCTTTAGGACCGCAGTGCCTCCAAGCTCGCGGACCGCCGCGGTGACGTCCTCGGGGGAAGCGGCCAGAATACCTTCTGTTATAGGTATTTTCTTCTCAGCAAAGAGTTTCTTGGCTTCAAATTCAAACAATCGCATCGTACTTCCTTTCCATGCCTTATTTGGCAGACAGATATATATATACTTTGCCGAGATTTTTCAACAGATTTTCGCAAACTTCTGTGAAAACCTTGTTTTACTGGGATTTTGGTATGTTTCAGGTCTTTTGGGGAAAATTCCGAGTGGTCCTTCCAATTATTTGCCATGCGCACTTTTCCCCACGGGCGGTCGAAGAAAATAATGATCAACTTGACGTTTCTGTAAAAAATTTATATTATTATAATTGGAACGTAAAAAACTGCGGATTATATGAAATTTATGATGCTGACTATCATTGGGGTCATTCTGGCGGCATTAGCCTGCAACAGTGACACGACCATCGAACCAAGACCGGATCTGAATATCGTATATTACGATTTTGACGCGGATTGGTCTCCGGACGGCAGTAAGATAGTTTTTATCAAGCTTCAGGATATTAAACTGGGACGGGATGGCGGGCTGTTTTTTGTTAACCTGGAGGATAGCTCGATTTCACCTCTTCTTATTCAGCCCTATTCAATTGAGGATTCCCCGCGCTTTTCACCTGACGGTGAATGGGTGGTTTTTTCGATGATTCGCGATATATACAAGATCAAGGCGAATGGAGACAGCCTCCAGCAATTGACATTCACATCCGATAATTACCAGCCCGATTGGTCGCCCGATGGCAAAAGGATTGCCTATAACCACGGTATCGGAGATGACCGGGGGATACATATACTTGATCTTGAAAGCGGGGAAAGCAGACTGATAGTACCCTATTCTGAACGACCTGTCTGGTTTTCGGACGGCAAGCGTCTGGCCATAGCAAGTTATAATTTCGGCGGAGACTTTCCTGAAATAGCTATAATTGATACTAATGGAAATATCATCGGCCGGCCAATA
>DAOWOO010000303.1 GCA_030642025.1 Candidatus Zixiibacteriota bacterium
ACCATAATTGGGACCGCGAAAGTCTAAACGTATGGCGACCATACCGGCGCACATGTCAATAATCATCATCGGGATGAAAAACGGAGAAACCCGGCTGGAACCGGATTCCAAAAGTACCTGATGCTGCTTTTCAAAGGTTCCGATACCGCCGATGCCAGAACCGATTATGACCCCGGCACGATGCGGGTCGATGCCGTTCTTATCAAGGCCGGCATCTTCATACGCCATCTGGCTGGCGCCAATGGCATACTGCTCGGAAAGGTCCATACGCCGGATCTCTTTCTTATCAAGATAATCCGTCGGCTCAAAACCACTGACTTCAGCGGCAATTGTGGTGGTATAACCGGCGGTGTCAAACCTTGTTACCTGGCCGATACCGCTTTTACCATCCAGAACCGCCTGCCAGTACTCCTCAAGATTGCATCCCAAAGGAGTAACTACCCCCATCCCGGTCACTACTGTTCTGACAGCTTCCATGTGTAATTCACAAACGCTTAGTTTGCATGCTCCGTAACATAATTGATGGCGTCACCAACCGAGGCAATCTTCTCGGCATCATCATCCGGGATTTCAATCGAGAATTCCTCCTCAAGTGCCATTACCAGTTCCACCGTATCGAGTGAATCGGCGCTGAGATCCTCAATAAACTTGGCCGTTTCAATTACCTGGGCGGCATCCACACCCAGTTGTTCAATAATAATATCCTTTACTTTCTGTTCGATTTCGACAGACATTCTCACACTCCTTACTTTATGAAATCCTACAGTTAATTGTTACATTAACAGACCGCCATCAACCCCGATAACCTGCCCGGTAATATAGGAGGCATCATCCGATACCAGAAAAGCGGTTACCGATGCGATATCCTCCGGCGTTCCCAAACGTTTTAACGGTATATTATCGGAAAGTTTTTCTCTGGCCGCCTCGGGCATTTTGTCAGTCATCTCGGTTTTGATAAATCCGGGGGCAATGGCATTTACCGTTATACCGCGCGCGGCCAATTCCTTGGCCGCCGACTTGGTAAAACCGATCAATCCGGCTTTGCTGGCGGCATAGTTGGTCTGCCCGGCATTGCCCATACGGCCCACAACAGAAGATATATTTACAATTTTCCCGGAACGCTGCTTCATCATAATTCTGGCTGCCGCTTGAGAGACCAGAAACGCTCCCTTGAGATTGATATCCAGCACCATATCCCAGTCGTCTTCCTTCATCCTGATCATTAAAGTGTCCCTGGTGATTCCGGCATTGTTAACGACAATATCGAGAGTCTTGAATTGGGAAACCGCTTCTTCAACCAGCTTCGAGACATCTTTGCCGCTGGACACATCGGCTCTGACCGCAATTGCTTCATACCCTTTTCCGCGAAATTCCTCGTCAGTGGCAACGGCGGCATCCTCCATGATATCGGATATAACCACCTTCGCTCCGGCGGCCGCCAGACGTTCGGCAATTGCTTTGCCTATTCCCCTGGCCGATCCGGTTATGAGCGCCGTTTTTCCCTTTAAATCCATTCCATTACCCAACCGCTACCGTGCGGAGCTTTTCTATATCCTCGAGGGTATCAATATTTTTTAATTCAACGCCTTTAAGTTCGCGTTTGGCCAAACCGGAAAGCACCTTGCCCGGTCCGATTTCAACAAAGGTATCTATCTCAAATGCTTTCAAGGCATTCATTGTTTGGTACCATTTCACCGGAGAAGTCAACTGGGACACCAATAATTCTTTCAACTTTCCGGGTTTACGTTCCGCCTCGGCAGTAACATTAGGTATGATATTAATATCTGCCTCGGAAAAGTCAACCGATGCGAGGTATTCTTCCATATCTTTTTGAGCCTGTTCCATTAAAGGAGAATGAAAAGCCCCGCCGACTTGAAGAACCATCGCCCGTTTGGCGCCGGCCTCTTTGCAGAGTCGACAGGCTTCTTCCACCCCGGCTATTGTGCCGGATATGACAATCTGGCCGGCGGAATTAAAGTTAGCCGGGACGACCACGCCCCTGGCTGATGCTTCTTTGCATATTTCGGTAATTTTCTCTTCATTCAGCCCCAGGACGGCCGCCATAGTACTTGGATTTTTTACACAGGCATCTTCCATCAGGGAGGCGCGTTTCACCACGGCCCGAACGGACTCCTCGAAACTAAGGACACCGGCCAGGGCCAGGGCGCCGTATTCGCCCAGTGAATGACCGGCGGTCACTATCGCCTTTGGAGTATCATCTTTCAGTATTGTCAATATCGCCAGCGAATGTAGCAGAATAGCCGGCTGAGTAAAACGGGTCTGCTTCAGTGTTTCCGCCGGACCTTCAAAGGAGATTTTTGCAATATCCTCTCCGATAGCCTCCGAGGCTATCTTATAAAGCTTGCGAACGTCTTCACTGATCTCGTAAATATCCTTGCCCATTCCGACATACTGTGATGCCTGTCCGGGAAAAACTATGGCTATCTTCTCCATGATACTTCTACCATCTCACTACGGCCGAGGCCCAGGTTAATCCGCCGCCGAAAGCCGTCATCAGGATAATATCGCCTTCCTTTACCCGACCTGTTCGTACCGCTTCATCAAGAGCTATCGGAACCGAGGCCGATGATGTATTACCGAACTTGTGGATATTTAAAAACACTTTTTCCATCGGCAGGCCGAGCCGCTTGGCCGTTGATTCTATAATGCGTATATTCGCCTGATGCGGCACCAGCAGACTGACATCGGCTGCCTTCAGGCCGGCGTCCTTAAGAACCTTAAGCGAAGCATCGCCCATCTGGCGCACGGCATGACGGAAAAGTTCACTTCCGGCCATTTTTATATAGTAACTACCGTTTCCGTTTTCCGGGTTCTGCGGCGGCCTCATGGAACCACCATCGGGGATCCACAAAAGCTCGGTCAGAGAGCCGTCGGACTTCATGAACGTCCCCAGGATTCCGCGGTCTTCCTCGGTACCCTCAACTACGGCCGCACCGGCACCGTCGCCGAAAAGAACGCAGGTGTTGCGATCAGTGTAATCAGTAACGACCGAAAGCTTTTCGACACCAACTACCATTATTCGTTTGTACTGACCGGCTTTCACGAAAGAATTGGCTATCGAAAGACCGTGCAAAAAACCGGCACAGGCGGCAACTATATCCATCGTCGCGGCATTAACCAAACCGAGTTTCTTCTGGACTATGCATGATGACGAAGGCAGACGGTAATCGGG
>DAOWOO010000293.1 GCA_030642025.1 Candidatus Zixiibacteriota bacterium
ATGCTCACTTTCGGCGTTATCCCCAGATTCCAGAAACGCGGCATCGATTCCATTTTCTATGCAGAAACCCGCCTCCGGGGTATCGAAAGGGGTTACAAATGGGCCGAACTTTCCTGGATACTGGAAACTAATGAAATGATGAACCGCGCCGCCATTAATATGGCGGCTAAGCCCCACAAAAAATACCGCATTGTGGAGATGCCGATATGAAATTGAGAACCATCCTTACGGTTCTCATAATCCTCACCTTCTTTTCTGCCTGCCGTCACCGTTTACGACCGCAGTTGTACCAAATAGAAAACAACTCCCGTATCAGGCTCGAACAATCAGACTGCTATTATTCGACCGGGTTTCGCCTGTCCGACAAGCCTGACTCGATTGCCTTCATACCCGGCGTTGGCAATCTGCTGATAACCAACCAGACTCTCACCGACACGGCGCAGGTCTATTTCCCCGCCGGCATAATGTCGGTCGATAAAAAGATTACGTATCGAATATATATCGATCTTCCGGAAAAACTGACACAGGATTCTCTTGATATCACCGATCGCTCGATCTGTCATATCATCGGACAGTATGAACTCGATGAAAAACTTAAAATGTACTATTGCCGCCGGGGTTATCTCCTGATTGATTCCCTGAAACGGTCTGGCTTTTACGGTATACTTTCGGCGCAGTATCAGAACCGACAGGGAGATACCCTTGTTTTCGAGGGTAATATGAAAGTCAAGCGGAAGAAATAATCTGTCAATTCTCTTTATCCAGAACTTTCCCGAAAGCATCATGAGATACTGTATCAAACAGCACGAAAACAACCCGCTCCAGTGATTCAAACCGCTCACACAGTTCACGAGTGGTACCAATCATAATCTCGGCACATCGGTCAATCGGAAAACCGCCCACCCCGGTCCCGATAGCCGGGAAGGCGATTGATTTCAATTTCAGCCGGTCAGCCAGAAGAAGCGAATTTTTTGTAACATCACCAACAATCCGTTCACTGGTCTTCAAATCCTGCCCCATTCCGGCGGCATGGATGACATACTTATGCGGCAACCTGCCCGCCGTGGTTTCCACCGCCTGGCCGATATCGACAGGCCCTTTGGAAACAGCCTCTTTTTCGATTTCCTCTCCGCCGGCCCGCTTGATTGCCCCGGCCACGCCGGAACCCATCCATAGATGATTATTGGCGGCGTTGACAATCGCCTCGGTATCAGATTGAGTTATATCACCCTGCCGGACCTCGATATTCACTTTATTTATTTTCACTTTTCTCTACTCTTCCTTCCGGACAACAGCAGTTGGTCTCTTTCCTTTCTTAACAGCCTGATCTGAAATACGAACACTATTATCCAGAGAACAGACCAGGCAATGCCGATTACCATTACCGGCATATCCAGACCGGTGTGCGAATCCCGAATATGCACACCGTACCATACAATAAAAGCTCCGCAGACAATCATTATCAGACAGGCCCGTATCCGCCTCTGGATGGTTTCAAACCGTTTGTATCTGGACTTTACGGTCATAATACCTTGCCCGAATTTGAATTCGCCATCTTCGGATTAGCGGGCGGGAAAAACTTCACAAATACCAGCCCCACACCAAAACCTATCAGCGTACCCAACGCCGCGCCGACAATAATATCCGACAAATAATGTACGCCCACAAAAACCCGCGACAACGCCACAATTACGGCCAGCGGTATCAAGTACTTGACCGATGATGGCGCCACGGCGCGGTATAAGTACGCCTGGCCGAAAAGGTTGGCGGCATGTGACGACGGCATCGAAAAACCGGAACCGCATCCAACCAGAAGATTCACCTCCAGCTCCCAGCACGGACGGGGACGGGCAATCATAGGCTTCAAAAGCGAACTGCATATCTGATCGGATAAAGCCACAACTATAAGCGAAAAGATGACCGAGTATCGCAATCTTTTATCGCCCTTCCATAGAATCGTGGCCAGTATTATCCCATACAGTATCTTCAAATGCAGATCAAGCGTAATAAGCGGCATCAAAAAATCAGTAACCGGATTGGCTATTGTCTGATTGATAAAGAAAAACAGCGAACGGTCAACGCACCCCAACGAGATAATAAGATCAAGCATATCTCGGCACTCCGCTTTTTATAAAGGCTCTTACTTCATGCATGGTCGGGATACCGGTTCGGCCGCCCGGCCGGGTGCATTTCATAGCGGCCGCCGCCGAGGCCAGCTCCATCCTCTGCTTCAGGCTCATCCTGTCTAACAATCCGACTATATAAGCGCCGTGATAAACATCACCGGCTCCGGTCGTATCAACCGTTTTGACTTTAAAAGCCCCCTGCCGAATAAAACCGGTTTCCTCTGAAAAACCGGTTGAACCCCTGATCCCCGATGTTACCACGATTGTTCCGAGACATTTATACCTGAGACATTCTATCGCCGATTTGACATTTTTTTTACGTGTATACGGCAGGGCGAACGCCTCGGCGCAGATCAGATGATCGACCAGCGGTAATAAAGCCGAGACATCATTACGCATCGAGCCGACATCAAGAATTACCGGCACATTTTTCCGCCGGGCGAATCGGGCCAATTTCATACAGGCGTCAAGATCGCGGCCATCGAGATGCGCCGCCCTGAAATTGGGAAGAGAAGAATATTTTATATCCCGCGGCGACAGATGTAAGCTTAATTTAGCAACAATTGTTCTCCGGCCGGAGCCGTTTTCAACCCACCCGCAGGCAATAGCTGTCGGCTTCCGCCTGACAATCACGCCTGATGTATCAACCCCTTCTTTGTTAAGCTCGTCTATTACAAACCGTCCGAAGATATCATCGCCCACCGCCGCCATCAAGGCCGGTTTCATCCCCAGCCGCGCCATCGTTACCATCGCCGTCGGAATCGGCCCACCGCCCTGAATGGTCAAACCGACTGCGTCTATTTTGGCTCCGGGTTCGGGATATTTTTCAATCTGCATCAGGATATCGGCCGGGGCAATCCCCAGGCCGAGACAGTCGAAACGTTTAGCCAAACTCAACCCTCCCCGATGTTAAATCAACCAGCTTCTCTTTCAGAGATTGCACACCGGACATGCGGATTTTAACTGTCAACGATACCCTTTCGGCAAAATTGGAGTCCGCCACCTTCGCCCCCTCCTGACGAATCAGCCGTTCCACCGGGTTGTAATCGGAAAATTGTAACGTAATTTTAAATTTCTCAGTGATAAACCGCTCAACCACGCCCGCTCTGTCTATTACATCTGCGGCCGAGTTGGAATAGGCATGAGTC
>DAOWOO010000169.1 GCA_030642025.1 Candidatus Zixiibacteriota bacterium
CAGACATGTTATTACCAAAAGCGTCTTGAACAGCCATGCGGGTAAACGGATACCCCGCGGCCCTTCAACACCATCGGGCACCAGCATCAGGCTATAGTACTTACCAGCTTTCATACTCTATCAATGTATCTTTCTGAACAGTTCCAGAAGACGATCAAGGTCTTCATCGCCGTAATACTCGATTTCAATTTTCCCATGTTTCAAGCCGGGGATTATTTTAACCGATGTACCGAGCAACTGCTTGAGGTAATTTTCGGTCTCAACCAGCATCGGCAATTTCTTTTTGGGTACCAGCCGTCGGCGTTTGGTACGGCGCGAAACATCCTCGGCGGAACGGACCGACAGATTTTCCGAGATGATTCTCTCCGCCAGCCGAAGACGGGCCGGTTCGTCATCAACCGACAGTACCGCCCTTGCGTGTCCCTCGGTAAGCCTGCCGTCGCGGATCATTTCCTTGATTTTCTCCGGAAGACTCAATAGCCTGAGGGCGTTGGCCACGGCGGCGCGGCTTTTGCCCACCCTGGCGGCCACCTGGTTCTGAGTCATGCCGGCGTCGTCCATCAACTGACGAAATGCCTCGGCCGCCTCCATTGCATTGAGATCTTCGCGTTGCAGATTTTCCACCAATGCCATCTGTAACATATCGGCTTCATCGGCTTCATCCATTACTATGGCCGGAATATTTTCCAATCCCGCGATGGCGGCGGCGCGGAAACGCCTTTCACCGGCGATAAGAATATATGTTTCTCCCTGGCGCTTGACGACTATCGGCTGGAGCACCCCCTGACTTCTAAATGACTCCGCCAGTTCGATAAGCGAGGTTTCATCAAATATTCGCCGCGGCTGTAGCGGGTTGGAGCTTATCCGTCCGAGAGAAAGACTACGGTAAGTTCCTCCCTCGGGAACGCGGGAATCCTGCCGGGGAATCAATGCCTCCAGTCCGCGACCCAGAACAATTTTTGCGCTCATCGGCTTAACACCTCCTTGGTCAGGGCCATGTAATTTTCGGCTCCGGTTGAGAGTATATCGTATTGTATGATCGGCTTACCGAAACTCGGCGCCTCCGACAGACGGACGTTGCGGTTAATCATGGCCGCGTACACCCGGCTGTCGAAATATTTTCTGGCTTCCGCCGCTACCTGTTTGGACAGGTTCAAGCGATTGTCGTACATGGTCAGCAGAACCCCCTCCAGAGCCAGCGACGGGTTCAGGTTTTTCTGCACCAGCTCAATGGTCTGCATCAACTGCCCCAAACCCTCAAGAGCATAGTACTCACATTGTATCGGCACCATCACCGAATCGGCCGCTGTCAGGGCGTTGATGGTCAGAAGACCCAATGACGGCGGGCAATCGATAATAATATAGTCATAAGTATCTATGATAGGTGCAATCGTGCGCTTGAGGATATGCTCGCGCGACATCATACTGACCAGTTCCACCTCGGCGCCGACCAGCGCGATTGACGACGGAGCTATGGTGAGAAACGAAATTCCGGCCGGCAGGATGATATCAAGTATGGCCGTGCGGCCAATAAGAGTATCGTAGATCGACTTTTCCAGGATGTTCTTGTCGATACCGAGGCCGCTGGTGGCGTTGGCCTGGGGGTCAATATCTATCAGGAGGGTTTTCTTCTCGGCGACAGCCAGCCCGGCCGATAAATTGACAGCCGTGGTGGTTTTGCCGACCCCTCCCTTCTGATTGGCGATGGCAATAACTTTTGCCATTAACACCTCCGGGATTATTTACAACTCACATATTCTCTGAGAGAGTAACGGTTTAAATGCCGTTAAGCAATAAAAATAAATCATTATTTTGAAAAATATGATAGTGAGCGAAGGTGTTTGGTATCATCAAGATAGTAATATTCCGACCTTACTGAAATACCGGATGAAAGCTCCGCCAGTCTTTCCGGGGATGAATAATAAATAAAGGACCCGCCCTTTTTCAGAAGCGATAATGCTCCGTCAAGAAGGTTCAGGCTCAGTTTAACCAGCTTCATGGCGCCAAATTCAAACGATCGGGTTTCAAACCCCTTTAAAGCAGCGGCAAAATCTTCATTCACGATGGATATATCGAGGTTTAGCCCTCGGGTGACACGGCGGATAAAGGCGGCTCTTTTAGAATTGCGCTCAATGGCGACAATTTCAAGATTGGGAAAGGCCAGGGATAGAATCACCGAAGGAAACCCGGCGCCGGGACCGATATCAAACAGGCGGCCCGACGGTGAAGCGATAAATTCAAACGGCGCCAGGCAATCGGCGGCTATTCTGATTAAATCCTCTTGGGATGTTTCACGTGAAACAAGGTTGAATCTCTCATTATATATAGTGATTTCCTCAAGAAATGACTCGACCGGCCTTTCAATGCGGTATTTCTTCAATATTTCACGAGAATTTAATACCGGGTGCCGGATGTTGCCTTTCCCGACCATCTTATTTCTTCAGGCCGGACACAGAACGGTAGTTTTCATTGAACTTCTTAATGTGAACCGATAAGGCGGCGATATCACCGACGGTGACCCCCTCGATGCGTCCCGCCTGTCCCAGGGAAGTCGGACGGATACGGCAAAATTTCTCACGGGCCTCGTTACGAAGCCCGGTCAGCTTCTCAAATGGGAGACCTGAAGGAATAATCTGATTCTCGTCCCGTCGGAATTTCTCCACCTCGCGCGCCTGCTTTTTTACATACCCCTCGTATTTGATAAACACCGAAGCGCGCTCAATTATCTCTTCGGAAAGCGCCGAACTTCTATCTGTACAATGTGTTAAATACGGTACGATATCATTATAGGAGACCCCGGGAACTTTAAGCAGGTCGGCAAGTGTAACCCGTTCTTTCTTAACGAAGTAGTCCGAAAGACCATCCAGATCGGAAACCTTTATTGAGGATTTTTTTAGACGTTTTATCTCCATTTCGGTGGCGTTTTGAATATCGCCGAATTGCCTGTAATCGTCATCAGGTATCAATCCATACTTGCCGGAATACTTAAATAATCGATCGCGCGCATTGTCCTCCCGAAGACACAGGCGGTATTCGGCCCGTGAAGTGAACATCCGATACGGTTCAGTAGTCGAGCGAGTGATTAGATCATCAATCATCACCCCCAAATATGCTTCGGCCCGGTCAAGAATAAACGGCGGCTCGTTTTCCAGTTTCAAAACAGCGTTAATTGCCGCCATAAGTCCCAGCCCGCCAGCTTCTTCGTAACCGGAAGTCCCGTTTATCTGCCCCGCAAAGTAAAGACCGGGCAGGCGTTTTGTCTCCATAGTCGGTTTTATCTGGTAGGAAGGGCAATAGTCATATTCTATGGCATAACCCGGCTTGGTTATATCGGCCATTTCAAGGCCGGTAATTGTTCTCAGGGCCGCCAGTTGAACGTCTTCGGGAAGCGAGGTTGAGAATCCGTTGGGGTAAACCTCATCCGTGCCGTTTCCTTCCGGTTCCAGAAAAATATGATGCCGCGGTTTGTCGCTGAACCGGTAGATTTTGTCCTCAATCGATGGGCAGTATCTGGGACCGCGCGAGTCAATCCTGCCGGAGAACATGGCCGATTTATTCAGGTTAGCCAGAATTATCTCTTTGGTCTCAGGCGTCGTATATGTCAGGTGACAGGGAACCTGCTCAATTTTGCGTGGGCTGGTTTTATAGGAAAAAAAGGGGACAGGCTCAAGTCCGGGCTGAATGATACATCTGTCATAGTCGATTGTCTTTCCGTCCAGGCGTGGGGGAGTGCCGGTTTTGAGTCGTCCGACCTCAAAGCCGAGAGATCTCAAGGATTCCGAAAGTCGGCTTGCGGCCGGTTCACCCTGCCGCCCGGCCGAAAACCTCTTATCGCCGATATGAATCACTCCGTCCAGAAAGGTCCCGGTACAGATAATCACCGCCGGAGCAAAGCTTTTCTCTCCATCTTCGTTTTCGACTCCGACCAACTTGTTGTTTTTTAGAAGAATACTGCCGGCGATTCCCTCTATAATAGAAATATTTATATCGTTATTTACAATACTTGAGACGTATTTGGCATATAAGAGCCGGTCGGCCTGGACTCTGGTTGACCAGACGGCCGGGCCGCGGGATAGATTGAGTTTCCTGAATTGTATTCCGGTGGCGTCAACAGCCTGTCCCATCAGGCCGCCGAGAGCGTCAATCTCCTTGACAATATGCGACTTACCGATTCCGCCGATTGACGGATTACAGGACATTAGGGCCAGTTTGGACCTGTCCATGGTGATCAGGCCAACCTTTTTGCCCATCCGCGAGGCCGCCAGCGAAGCCTCCACTCCGGCGTGGCCGCCGCCGATTACGATTATGTCAAAATCAAAATGTTTCACGTAAAACATTCTCATTTCCCGATACAAAACCGGGAGAAGATTCTATCCAGTATTTCCTCATTATATACTCTTCCCGTGATTTCGTCAATTTCATTTATCCCCTGTCTTAAATCAAACGCAATCAGCTCAGGGGAGAGGTTTCGCCTTAGTCCCCTTTCGGCCTTTCTAAAGAACTTAAGTGAACGATCAAGCTTTTTCTTATGCCGCTCCGAGGTCACTACGAGGCTGTCGGTCAGGTCGGGCATCTGCCTGCTAATACGCGAAACCAGCTCTTTTTCAAGCAATTTTAGTCCGGACTTGGTTTTACATGAAACGCAAATCGCTTCGTAATCCAGCGCTCTTTTCTTAATAGCCTTTAATTGGTCG
>DAOWOO010000084.1 GCA_030642025.1 Candidatus Zixiibacteriota bacterium
CCGGGCGCAACATGGCAATCCGGGTTTTTCACCAGATTGGACTGGGGGATCGTCCAATGGCAGGACATGCGGCTCTGGACCGTAGTATCGGGGTTCGAATCCCTGTCCCCCAGCCAAAAGTATGCTTTTGGTCTTCGGTCTTTTGTTTGGTTGTTCCTTCCTGAAAAAAAGATAATATAAAAACTCCCCTCCGGTTTAGCCGTGAGGGGAGTTTTATTATCAGATTGAATTATTTAAAGCGGACAACATTCGATTTCTGCACAACAGGCAGGTCATTTGAGGTTTTAACCTCGACCGAGGCCGCTCCTCCGCCGGTCGGCATCTGTCCCTGCAGAGCGCGAATGCGGTAACGCAGTTCCAGCTTCTGTGATGGTTCAACCCGCTTCAGTGTCATATTCAGGGTAGCGCTACTGACACTTGCGGATATGCTTTTACCATCAATTATGGCGCTGTTTTCGACATATTCAGTACCATCAGGAAGAATATCAGACAGAACGGCATTTTCGGCGGCAATAGCGCTGGTGTTCTCGATGGTAAGGATGATTTCCCATGAGTCATCCAAATCGATTTCCATCGGTATTGGGGCCGGTTCAAACAGCGTGTCGAATCTCACCGGATTGAGAGCCAGCGACGTTGAGCTTTCCCACTTCTCCGCCGGGATAGCATCCGGCGCCAGAATACCGGCAACCCTGGCCTGGATAATCACTTCAACCCGGCGGTTTTTCTGCCAGGCTCCAGGTGTCCGCCCGGGATCGACCGGACGGGTAGCCGCAAAGCTTTTGTATTCCAGTCGAGTACTATCGATACCGCGGTTTTTCACAAGCCAGTCAACGACCGACCTGGCGCGGGCTTCACCGAGTTCCCAGTTGGAGGGGAATTCTTTGGTGTGTATCGGACGGTAGTCACAATGCCCCTCTATCATAACATCGGCATCGACATACTTCTCAATGGAATCAGCGACCGCATTAATCTGCGGGGTAGCCTGATGCTGGAGAAATGCCTTACCCGACATGAAATATGCGGGAGAAACAGTAAAGGCGATGTTCTTTGCCGGAGTTAACAGGAACGGTCCTGCCGCAACAACCACCGGATCGGAAACTGCCGAGCTGACTCTTTCGGCGCCCTTACCAAGATCGCCCTCCAGGTGCACCTTATTGTTCAGAAACCGCCGCACGCCGGGTGACAGATCCCGAAGCGAATAATATGCCGACCTATGCAGCCGTTCATGCGCCGCGGTGATTTCATACACCAGTTGGTTTCCGCTTCGTTTCGGTTTCAACTGCTGATGTTCTCTCAGCACGAGCTGGGTATTATCCGGGAAAGAGTCAACCACCCGAACCCGGGTATCATCGGCCAGACCGTTGGATTTGATAACGATTTCGTAATCGATCTTTACGCCCAGGCTGTCGGCAATTTGCTCGGGATTGAGTTTGGCTGTCTTGGTTACCTTGACCGTAGGAACAATCGAAGCCTTCTTCATAATTTCCAGACGCGGGTATTCGGGGCAAATTCTGAAGATGACGTACGATTCACCGGTTTCATGAACATGCACAAACACCGATGACTGAGCATCATCAGGAACATAATAACCCGTCAGATCCCTTTCATCGAGAGCCACTACACGCTCACCGGCCCTGACAGTACTGAAGAAGAACATGCCCTTTTCATTCACTCGTGACTGGGAACCGTCATCAAGATAGATATCCATACCAGATGGCATTGAGTCCATATCGGCAATTCCATCACCGTCGCAATCGACCATGACTATACCTCGGATCGAACCGGTCAGGGTAGTCCCGAGGATATAAATCTGCGCCACCGCCCGATTGGAGCGAACCAGTTCTTCATCCTGATAGGCTTCCGCCCTGGCGACGTTTTCATTCAGGCCCGGATGTGTAGAAGCACCGATTATTGCGGTATATTCCACTCTCATAGTGGAGCTGATCGGCAGACTGCCCAGTGACCACTGGTAAGGATTGTCGCCGGTCGGATCAGCAACAACGGCGCCGTCCACGATCGACGTTCCGGAAACGTAATACATGCCGCCCGGCATCGTGTCGATAAGAGTCATATTATCGTAGGCTTCTCCGGAATAATTCTGGATTGTAACCGTAAACCGAACAAGATCGCCTATCATACCGCTGGGTCGGTCAACAGTCTTGGTTATCACCAGGGGCACCTGGCTGATAAGAGTAACAACCTCAGCGCTTTCGGTTGCGCCCTCAGAGCTGCGAACAAGCGCAGTATTTGGTATTTCCTGTCCATCGGGGGCATCGGAATCGACATTAACCTGGAAAGATACTGTTCTGGATTCAGCCGCATTAAGCGTCCCTATATTCCATTCCAGACTGTCATTGGCTGATGTATAAACACCTCCACCGGTAACCGATCCGGGAACATAAGATGTCATATCCGGAGGAGCATCATAAATGATCACATTAGTCACCGACGAGGGGCTGTTATTTCTTACAGCAATAGTATATGTAAGAGCATCTCCGGGGGATGCCAGAGTGATATCCACATCCTTATCCAGTTCCAAAGGAGTAATTACCGGTCCTACCGTTGTTGTCACAGTATCGCTGACAAACATATTTGGCGGTTCAGCTATTTTGCCTTCCATATTAATGTAGGCAATAGTGAAATTGGATACTATTGTCGGGAACTGAGTAAACGGCCCGTCAAGGACTACCTTGAACGACAGGCCTATTTCACTACCGGGGCCTACTGGCCCGATATGCCATTCCACAAGATTCAGACCGGGATTATATGTACCGCCTCCGACAATACTGTTGAGTATAAATGCGGTGGAATCAGGAACAGTATCGACGACCTGAATATAGCCAATCGTCTCAGAACTGTTATTCTTTACGATAAGAGAATATAACAGTTCTTCGCCGGGACCGACGTTGGCCTTGTCAACGCTCTTGTCTATTGTTATGGCCGGAGTAACCCTTATATCTACCAGAGCGGTATCCTTGCCGCACTCATTAGCAACAATCAGCCTTGCGGTGTAATCACCAATGGCATTATAGACATGACTCGGGTTTTGATCGGTTGATGTATTGGCGCTGCCACTGGCCGGATCACCGAAATCCCACACCCATGATATGATCTGAAGGGCGCTGGTTGACCAATCGGTAAAGTTAACTGCAAGCGGTACCATACCTTCAGATGGCGCAGCGGTAAAATCGGCATCCGGGGGACCATAGACGGCAATACAATCCTTCTTGGTGACAACCTTGGTGCCGCCGGCATCCTCGGCCGTTAAAGTAACCGTATAGACTCCCGGTGTAGTGTAATTATGGGAGGGGGACTGCAGATCACTGGTGTTATCGCTGCCGCTGGCCGGATCGCCGAAATCCCACGACCAGGAACTGATTTCACAGGGACCTTCAGTAGTCCCGTTGAAACTAACCAGCAGTTCGGCACATCCACTGCTCGGTTCGAAATCGAAATCTATGGCGCAGGTATCGACTACATAGACATATTCTTCTTTTGTCTCCGTGTCATCACCGCAAAGATCAACCACAGTCAGGGATACAATATAGTACCCGGGATTGGTGTATTCGTGCGACGGATTCTGGTCAGTCGAAATTCCGCCGTCACCGAATGTCCAGGACCAGGATGTTATATTGCCCACATAACTTACGGACAGATCATCAAAATCTACCATAAGAGGGGCCTGGCCGGATCGTGGCGTGCCGCTGAAGTCGGCCATAGGCCCGGAATAAACAGTAATATAGTATTCTTTGGTCTCTGTATCATCACCGCATTCATTGCTGACATTTAAAGTAACAGTGTACTGTCCGGGAGTGGAATATGTATGGGACGGATTCTGGACGGTTGATGTTGGTGTACCATCACCGAAATCCCAACTCCAGTCATCGGCATTGGTGGACAGGTCAGTAAAATTGAAAGTCTTACTTGTACAGCCCTCGGTCTTATCAGCTTCAAAATCGGCTGTCGGCTGAGAGCTTACAGTGATATATTCTTCTTTTATTTCGGTGTCTGATCCGCAGGAATTGGTCGCCTTGAAAGTAACGGTATAGACACCGGCGGAAGAATACGCATGAGTGGGATTCTGCACGGTTGAACCTGCTGTTCCGTCGCCGAAATCCCATTCCCAATTATCGGCATCGGATGACAGATCAGTAAACGTAACTGCCTCATTTTCGCAGACATCAGTCTTATCCGCTTCAAAATCGGCAGTCGGGCCATCCGAGACGATAATGTATTCCTCTTTTATCTCAGCATCTTCCCCACACTCATTGACTACCTCCAGCCTGACAGTATAACGCCCTGCAGAGGCATAAACATGGGTCGGATTCTGCTCGTATGAAACCGGTGAGTTGTCACCGAAATCCCATTCCCAAGCCAGGGCGTTGGTGGATAAGTCGGTAAATGAGACTTCAAGCTCTACACAACCTTCGGTCGGATCGGCCTTGAATTCGGCTACAGGTTTCGGATAAACAGTAATGTATTCCTCTCTGGTCTTCGTATCATCGCCGCAGGAGTTGGTAACCGTCAGAGATACAGTATAGGTGCCCGGATCGTCATACGTATGCGACGGGCTTTGACTGTAAGAAGAATTTCCGTCGCCAAAATGCCATTCCCATGCCTCGGCATAAATGGAATGATCGGTGAAAGAAACCGTCAGAGGTTCACAACCCACCGTTACATTGGCGCTGAAATCGGCTGTCGGTTCATCTATAACATGTATATATTTCGAGCGGAATTCATAATCATCGCCACATTCGTTGGAAACCATAAGATGAACGTCATAATCTCCGCGCGACGTATATGTATGCACCGGGTTCTGATCATATGATGTGGCACCATCGCCGAATTCCCAGAACCATGATCTGGCATTTTGAGACTGATCGGTGAAGGCCACTTCAAGTGGTGCGCAGCCCTCGGTAGGTTCGGCGATAAAAGCTGCTTCAGGATAAGGCCTGACAATGATGTATTCATGTCTGACCCTGTCATCTTCTCCGCATGAATTACTGACATACAATGAAACATCATATATTCCGGGGGAATCATAGTAATGGCTCGGGTTCTCCGACGATGATGTATGTCCATCCCCAAATGACCAGTGCCATAATTTGGCGCCGGTGGATAAACTCGTGAATTGAACATCAAGCGAACCGCAGCCCTGGGTCGGACCAGCTTCAAAATCGGCAATTGGTTCTTCGCTGACAACGATGTATTCTTTATGTATTTTTTCATCGTCACCACATGCATTTGATACAATGAGCTTGACCGTATAAACACCCGTTGCCGTATATGTATGGCTGGGATTATCATCGCTGGATGTCGTCCCATCGCCGAAATCCCAGCTTGAATTATCATAATACTGGGACTCATTCGTAAATGTAACCGGTTCATACACACAGGCATCGGTTGGATTGGCGGAGAAATCGGCGATCGGAAGAGGATCGATTCGTATATATTCCTCACGGGTTTCCGTGTCATCACCGCATTCATTTGAGACTGTCAGCGTGATTGTATATGTACCCGCTGTGGTGTAGATGTGTGATATGTTCTGAAAATCCGATGTTGCCCCGTCACCGAAGTCCCAACGCCACCACAGTGTATTATTCGACGATTGATCGATAAAACCGATTTCCTCGCCGACACAGGCCGACCGCGTACTGACATCGAAGTCAGCCGTCGGATAATCCCTGATAAAGATATATTTTGCTTTGTGCATCATATCTTCGCCGCAATCATTGGTCACAGTTAATGTGACATCATAAAAACCGGGAGAAGTATATATGTGATCCGGGCTATATTCATCGGAAGTAGCACCGTCGCCGAATTCCCAGTGCCAGGAATCGCCATCAGTTGAATGCTGTGAGAAATGTACCGGATCACCCACACAGGCAAAAGTCTCGTCGGCTGAAAAGTCAAAAATATATGGCTTGTTAAGTACCTCAATATAGTCTATGCGGTAATCCTCATCTCTGCCGCAACCATTGATTACAACCAGTCTAACCGAGTAAAAACCACTATAACGGTATGAATGCGTCGGATTCTGCTCGGTTGAGGTTTCTCCATCACCGAAATCCCAGTACCACTCCTCGGCATATTGTGAAAGATCGGTAAATGTCACATGCTCATCCGGACAGACAACTCTTTTGTCAACCGTAAAATCAACAATCGGATGCGGTTTGACGGTTATATACTGCTCCTTGACTTCTATATCATCGCCACAGCTATTCTCGGCTGTCAATGAAACCGTATAAACGCCGGGGACCATATAGTAATGCGCCGGTTCAAATTCGTAAGACGATGAACCGTCACCGAAGGACCAGTAATATGACATTGCATTCTGAGAGTGATTGAAGAAATAGACATCCTGACCAGCACAGATTTCGGTCGAGCTTCCTTCAAACTCGGCAACCGGATAGGGCACCACAGAGATATAATCAGACTTTATCTCTGTATCCTCACCGCATCCGTTACGGACCGTC
>DAOWOO010000256.1 GCA_030642025.1 Candidatus Zixiibacteriota bacterium
CGTACGGCTTCCATCCGGTAGCCCAGACAATCGCGCCGACTCTGGCAGTAACGGTCTTGGGTTCCATGTCAAGATCGATAGCTTGATACTCACACGCCTCGACACATTTTTTCATCCGCTCATCTTTGGCATACTGAGGGTCGACCACATAACGCGGCGGATAAGCCATCAAGTGCGGCAGGTAAATCGCCTTGGTCTTGTCAAGGCCATAATTGAAATCATTGTCGCGTTCAATTTCGCAGACCTTTTCGCATTCACCGCAACCGGTGCATTTCTCATTTACATAACGCGGATTGAGCCTGATCTCGACCTCGAGATTGCCCGGTTCTCCGGAAACCTTGACTATTTCGGCCAGGGTTAGAATCTGGACATTGGGATTGATCCGCAATCTTTTGAGATTGATTTCAATCCCGCAACTCGGCGGGCACAGCTTGGGGAAATACTGATTGAAGGTCGCCACTCTTCCGCCAAGCGACGGTGATTTTTCCAGAAGGATGACCCTTTTGCCGACTTCGGCCGTTTCAATGGCGGTGGTCATACCGGCAATGCCGCCGCCGACGACCAGAGTGTCAGCCTGTATCTGGTCTTCGCGCGGTTCAAATTCGGCCATTTGCAGCTCCTTGCCTATCCGAATCCCTGCAGACATCCGGACATTTTTATCTTATTCTATTTCTCTTCTATTTCTACAACGCTTGTGAAATATTTAACAAATGTTTCCAATTAAATAAGCAGATTTCTCCGCTTTCTTTTTACCCAATATCGTCAAAATGTGATAATAGGGCATTAAGACGACTTTGTCAAGTGCAAGGGGATACGGTTGTTGTAAAAAATGAAGACAATGGAATATAATCTTTATTCAAAACTGAAGCATAAATATCTGATTATCCGGCCGTCCTCCAGATGACTTTTTTCATAAGTAGTTTTGATAGATAAAAGCTCATTTTCGATTGGATTGGCGTACAAATTATCAATTTTCTCGTGCAGAATACAATTTTCGTTGCCGATTATTTCCTGTGTGAACTCGAACAGGCTTTTTTCATCAGTCTTAAGGTGAATCAGGCCGCCTTTTTTCAAGACCTTTCTATAAAGTCCCAGAAAGCGCGGTGAAGTTAGCCGCTTTTTGGCTTTGCGCCTTTTAGTATAAGGATCCGGGAAGGTAATCCAGATTTCCGAAATCTCACTTTCGCTGAATAACTCCGTCAGATTTTCGATAAAATTGCGGATAAAGGCGACATTTTTAAGATTGTTATCAAGCGCCATTTTGGCCCCGCGCCAGAGCCGGGCTCCTTTTATATCAACCCCGATGAAATTCTTCTCAGGATAATGCCTGGCCAGTTGAATAGTGTAATCTCCCTTCCCGCAGGCCAGCTCAAGGATAATTTCGTTATCATTACCGAAATACTCGCGAGACCAGCATCCCCTGGGGACGTCCATCGTTTGCAGGGTATTGGAGAAGGTGGCCAATTCGGCGAATTTTACCAGTTTTCCCTTAGACACGATTTCTCTCAATCTCAGTTGTCATGAACTCAAACCAATTATTCCACCAGCAAAAGAATACGTTTTTTAAAATCAATCTCGACAGCTGAAAAGCGGCTGAAAAATCCGTTACCGAGGATTCCGAATTTTCTGCTGATTAGCCCGGCATGCATTGCCGACCCTTCCGTAATGAACATCCTGATATTACTAAATTTCGCATTACCCAGCTCCAGAGTGTCGGCTATTCCTATATATGTGTCAATAGGGCCGCCATCAAGTCCGTAAAATCGCTTTTTCTTGGAGGCATCAACGTAAAGTGATACACTTTCGGCTAAATCAGCCGGGATCAACGTCTCACGCGAGCCGGTGTCGAATAGGAATTGCACTGATCGGCCGTTGATTTTCAAACGCAGAAAAATATGGTTGCCTATAGGCATATATGGAACTTCGATAGCGTCTTTTCCCTTTAGTACGCTCCGCGAGGTAAATCTAATCCTGGTCGGTTTCTTTCCACTGCGCCTGAGGTCTATCGAGACTGCTTCGGCCCGGGTTAATAAGTCCAGTCCCAGAATCCCCGATATCCGGCGATAACCGACCCTGGGGAGGCTTTCTACCACTTCCACCGGGACATCATTAAAGCGAAGCGTCCCAAAGTGCAGCCTTCTTATTCTGCCGATTCCAAGATAACCGCCGACAGTACCGCCCAATCCCATGAGAGCATCGGTCGTCCCGGATGGATCGCCGGGTCTGCCATGGTCTGTTTTTAAACCTGATATGTCACTATCGTCGGGGAGGAATGATCTGGCGACAACGGTTATCCCTGCCGCAAAATCGACCAGAAAATATCCGCGTTTGCCCCCTGAAGCCATAGCCTCCACAAATATATATCCACTGGAGCGTTCCACCCTGGCATAACCGGTCAAAAACGGCGTCTCCACCGCTGTTTCGTTAATCGTATCGAAAAGATCGTTAGAGTCGGGTTTTATCTTTGCCGACGACGGCTGACATAATGCAATAATCAGAAAGGGCAATAAAAAACCCGGGGTGAAACGAAAAATCGCTGATGTTCTCATTATTCGGATCAATATTTGGCGGCCATAGGCATGCGACGGCCGGGACCGAATGCTTTCGAGGTTACCTTCAAACCGGGAGGAGCCTGCCGGCGTTTGTATTCGTTACGGTCAACCGTGCTTATAACCCACCGGATCGTTTCCTTGTCAAATCCCAAATCGAGAATCTCCATAGATGATTTTTGCTCTTCAATATACAAATGCAGGATTTCATCAAGGATATCATATGGCGGAAGGGTGTCCTGATCGGTTTGATCGGGACGGAGTTCCGCTGATGGCGGACGCTCAATGATGCCGCGTGGAATGATTTCGCTTTCGCGATTCATATATTCGGCCAGTTTATACACCATTATCTTGGGAACGTCAGAGATTACCGCCAGTCCGCCCGCCATATCGCCGTACAGAGTACAGTACCCGGTGGCCAATTCGCTTTTATTGCCGGTGGACAACACCAGATAACCGTGCTTGTTGGAGAAGGCCATCAGGATATTACCGCGGATGCGGGCCTGGATATTTTCCAGGGTTACATCAAGTGTATCGGCCGGAAGTGTCTGACGAAGAGCGTCAATGTAAGCATTGTATACGGGAGATATGGGAATGCTCTTTAAGGATATTCCGAGGTTCCCGGCCAACTCTCCGGCAAGTTCGGCGCTTATATCTGATGAGTACTCCGATGGCATGGTGATTCCCAGGACGTTATCGCCGCCAAGTGTCTCTACGGCAAGGGCACATACGACGGCTGAGTCGATACCTCCCGAAAGTCCGACTACCGCATTGATAAATCCCGTTTTTCGCATATAATCGCGAAGGCCGAGCCTCAAAGCGTCATGTATGGCGGAGATATCATTCTGCCGGGCAAAAAAGGTATTCGGACCGGTTTGGTTCATATCGACAGTTCTAACAACCTCCTCAAACGGGGGCAGGGCCTCAATAATCTCGGCATTGGCATCAAGACACAAACTTCGCCCGTCGAAAATCAATTCATCATTGCCGCCGATCTGGTTGACAAATACAAAAGGAAGATGGTGTTTTTTTGCATGGTTGACAATCAAGCGGTAGCGGGTTTCATCTTTACCGAGCGTAAACGGCGA
>DAOWOO010000072.1 GCA_030642025.1 Candidatus Zixiibacteriota bacterium
GGGAAAAATTTGAATTTGGGACCTTGGAGCTATACTGTGACCATATCGACAGCAAATTTCCCGGCAATGGACCAGACAGCAAAGAAAGGTCGACTGATTCCACACCAACCGAAACATTCAATATACAGGCCTGATGAATATGCAGGACTATCAGTACTTCCTCGACGGTGAAAGGGTACGCCCCGGTACAAACCGCACCCGGGTCCTGGTAGGCCTTGTATAATTCACCGCCGGTAACCCAGTTCTGAATATACCATGATAGTTCGCCGAATTGTCTTACCGTGCAGGCCTCGGCCGCGGCCAGACGTGACAAGCCCCCAAGCAGGACCGGTTCATCTATCGGATTGGCATTGATACTGCGAGCACCACTTTTGGCCGGGGATGAATGAGCTGTTATGGTAAAAAGCAGGCAGATTAGCATAACCGGTAGCAACTTTCGGGATATCATTGAGGTCTCCTTCTATGCAAAATATTCTCCATATATCTTGATATCGAGCGTATTTTATTTAACTTGATAGGGCATGGCAGTTTGCCGGTGATATACGGTCCTTTTGGGAACGTGTGTATAAAATTTATACAGATGAAACAGGATGCCTGAAAGAATAAACCAAATCAGCAAGCCGGACTGGTTGAAAGTCCGGATCTGCGGAGACAAACGTTACCTTGAAGTACAATCTCTGATCAATAAATATAATCTGCACACGGTATGCCATGAGGCCAATTGCCCCAACCGGGGCGAGTGTTTCTCCAGTGGAACGGCCACTTTCCTGATAATGGGGCCGACCTGCTCGCGAAATTGCGCCTTCTGCAATATCTCCAGTGGCGCTCTGGCCTCACTCGATGACGAGGAACCGGGCAATGTAGCTCAGGCCGTGAAAATACTCGGATTGAACTATGCCGTGGTAACCTCGGTCACGCGTGACGATCTGCCGGACGGCGGGGCAGGGCATTTTGCCCGGGTTATACGAGCTATTCGGGCGCTGGGAGAAAATGTCAAAATAGAGGTTCTTACTCCCGATTTCAAGGGCGATACGGCGGCGCTCAAAACCGTGTTTGATGCTGCCCCCGATGTTTTCAATCATAATATCGAGACCGTTCCCCGGCTGTATCCCGAAGTCCGTCCGGCGGCCGATTACCGGCGATCTCTTGATGTCTTGAGGCGGGCGGCTGACTATGGCGGCATGGGGGTAAAATCCGGCCTTATGGTCGGGCTGGGCGAGAGGGAGAATGAGTTTCCGGAGGTTTTCCGGGATATGGTATCAGCCGGGGTGAATTATCTCACTATCGGCCAGTACCTGGCTCCGTCAAAAAAGCATCACCCGGTAATAAAGTACTATTACCCATCGGAATTTGATAATTTGCGTCATATTGCCGAGGATGCCGGAATAGCCCATGTTTTCTCCGCCCCGCTGGTACGCTCCTCTTATCATGCCGCCGAACAGGCCGGTTCATTGGGATAGTCCAATAATCAGGGTAATTTTAATACATTTGACATTACCTCCCTTCGGCTTCAGGCGGAATTCCCGATAATAAAGTCAGAAATGGCAAACAGCCGGAATACAAATATCCAGGCCGCATGGCGGCCATAAACCGGGCGGTTCTATGAAGAATTTGGTTGTCATCGACGACGAAGTCTACATTTGTAATATCATTCAGGAAGCGCTCAACGAATTCAGCGACTTCAGGATAAATAATTTCAACGATCCTGTCGAAGCCGCGAAATACATAAAGGAGAACGGCGTTGACCTGGTTCTCACGGACCTGGTCATGGGCGATCATTCCGGGGTTGAAATTCTGGAAACCACCCTGGTCAACCAACCCGACGCCGTGGTTATCCTGATGACCGGCTATCCCACGGTTAAGACAGCCATATCGGTCATGAATAAAGGCGGCTACGATTACCTGATCAAGCCGTTCAAACTGGATGATTTGAAATCCACTATCCTGCGCGGGCTGGAACACCAGCGTTTGAAACGGGAAAATGTCGAGCTGAAAAGCCAGGTTGAGCTAATGAAAATCGCCGAGGCGATGGCTCACGGGATGAAACTGCAGCCGCTGCTAAACCTGATTGTGGAATCGGCTGTCCGGGAACTGCCCTCGGTGGCGTCATCGATAGTAATGTTCAATAAGAAATCGCACCGGCCCAAAATGAAGGCCCGTAATGGCGAAGATGTCGATCCCGACGTGACCCTGTTCCTTAAGGGAAGCGGTCCCAGGTGTGAAAAGGCGATCGAGACCCTGCGTCCGTGCATCACCAATGAGGAGGTTATCGACAACGGCCTGACTTACCGGCGATCGTTTGTTTCCTATCCTCTGGTTTCAAGAAGAATTCTGCTGGGTCTATTGAATCTGGTATATGATAATCGTTTTAGGCATATATCTCCCGGACAAATGCGGCTGATCTCTCTTCTGGCATCCAATGCCGCTTCGGCCATTGAAACCAGCAACCTGAACAGAGATCTGAAATGGTCATATATGCAAACGATAAAGGCGCTGGCGGCCGCCATTGAAGCGCGCGATCATTACACCGCCGGTCATACCGACCGGGTGTTTGAGCTGGCTCGGCTGATCGCCCGCCGTCTGGGCTGGGGACCGCGTCGGATCAATCAGATGAAAAACGGCTGTCTTCTGCATGATATCGGGAAAATAGGCGTGCCTGACAGTATTCTTAACAAGCCGGGAAGGTTGACCGATGATGAACGCGCCATCATGCAGCATCACCCCGAAATGGGCGCCAGGATTATCGGTGATGTGCCTTTCTTGAAGCCGACGATCTCCTATATTCTTACACATCATGAACGCTATGACGGCAAGGGTTACCCCGGAGGTCTTTCAGGCGAGGATATCCCCATAGAGGGGCGGATACTGGCCGTAGCCGACACTTTCGATGCCATGACCTCGGACCGCCCGTACCGGCGAGGCAAACCGGCCGAAGAAGCCATAAATGAACTGATCGTCAATAAGGGCACTCAGTTTGATCCTGCCATAGTCGATATATTCGTGAATGAATACCGCCGGGGAGCAGTCAGCATTATCAAAGAGGAAAACGGACAGAAGACGCTTCGGTGCACCTACCTGGAGGCTACATCTGAAATGGAGCCGGCACAAAACATATAATAAAAATTATCAGTGATATAATCCCCATTGCTTTGGCCGCCGGAGTCAGCGGTCGGCTGTCATCGAGCGTCGGCGGATGGTTCAACCCCATCAGAAGAACCAGGATACCGAATAGCCACCAACCCTGCCACAGGAATCCGAGAATCAACATGACAATTAAAAATATCTTCCCAATCCGATGCTGGGCGCGTCCCAGCATGGCATAAATAATATGTCCGCCATCGAGCTGACCCAGCGGTAGAAGGTTTATCATGGTTACCAAAAGCCCCACCCAACCGGCAAAACCGGCGGGCGAGAGGAGATAATCGTAACCTTCCGGGATAGGGCCGACAATTATTCGCGAAAGGAATTTTATCAGGAGCGAATCGCCCAGGGTCAAACCGGCCCCGGCAGGTACGATAATTTCGGTATTCTGGAGTCCGACAATTAGCGCCACCACGGAGACGACAAACCCGGCGATAGGACCGGCGGCGCCGACTTCTATCAAATCGCGTCGATTGGCAAACGGCGACCGCGATTTTATAATAGCGCCGAAAGTGCCGATAATATTTGGCGCCGGTATGAAATACGGCAGGGACATCAATACGCCGCGGCGGCGTCCGGCCAGGTAGTGACCGAATTCATGGAATAGAAGAATGGCCATTAAGAAAAGTGTGAATTCAATACGTTCGCCGATAACGCCCTCCTGGGTGAAATAGTCAAAGTCCCAGCTTAAAAGAACCGGGGCAAAAAACATGGTCAGGATGGTGGCGAAAAACAGGATGATATTCAGTTTCGGGATTCGTCGGGCAAACGGCATTTCACACACCGAGATTAAAAGACCGTGCATATCCTCCTTGAAGATGCTCTCAAACCCGGATGACTGCAGGCGTTTCCGGGCGGTAGTCTCGGACAGTAACGGGTCACGGCGTGGCTTGGCCCTGAAAATCAGGCGGTTATTATGCTGATATATGGTCGAGATTTCGTAAAGGTCGGCCAACTGATGGTAAATTGCCCGGGAAAGCTCATCGGTGTTTTTCATATCGCCATATATAGTCAATATAATGATTCCGGTCAATCATTACGGGCCGGATATATTAAGTAATATCGGAATTACAGGTGACCTGCCGTTAAATTAATGCAATTTATGCCATAAAAAAAGGGAGCAAGGCGAAAAGCCTTGCTCCTTTTTTGTGGTATGGTAGAATGTTTGCTTTACAGCACCCATTCACCCAGAGGATCCGCACCACCGTTGAAGTAGTAGTCGATGAGATAAAGGATATCATCCAGATCGATTCCGGAAACACCGTTTATATCACCAAGATACTCAAACGGATACGGACCGGCAGGGGTACCCGTACCATAAACATAGTTTGCCAACCAAAGGATGTCAACCAGATCGATCTTGTCGTCGTTGTTGACGTCTCCGCGACCAAAGCCGCAGAACTTGTTGGCCATATTGGCAGTGCTGATATAGTTCGCGCCGTCGGACGGGTCAGCCAGTCCGAGTTTGGCGAAAATGGCAAAGCCAAGAATTGTAGAGTCAGTGCCATTCATATCAACATTCTGCAGAGTAATCCAGCCATCACGATCCTGGGCATCGGAGTTACACGGAACCACGCCAGCCTGATGTGACAGGCCCTGCGGCTCGTGCATCCACATGAGGACCGAGTCAATCCAGATATCCGTGTCGTTCCACATTGCCTGGCCGGCGCTCAGCGATTTGGCGTTGATCAGAGGATCGTAACCGGCTCCAAACGGAACCTTCACGAAGCCCCAACCACGATCGCCGGTGGCGCAGTCATAGCACCAGGCCATGGAGTGATCGGCATCGTAACCCATCATGTTAGCCTTGTTGTTCGGCAATACGTCATAGTCAATTGCCGCACCGGCATACAGGTCGGTGATAGGCAATGCATAACGGCTGAACATGGCATGTCTGTGGATGACGAAGTTGGCCAGATCCGGAACATCGTAGGCACCGATAATCTTCGCACAGACCTTGAAGCCCATGGAAAGAGTATCGTCATACTCCGGCTGGTAGCCGAGGTCGGCCTCGAAACGCCAGTTCCAATGCGGCTCTGACGGAGTTCCGGTAGCAATGGTGTCATAGAAATTGATCACCGAGTCAATGTATGACCAGCTAATCACATCGCCATAAAGCGGACCATATGACTGACCCTGGTTGGTTGAGATTTGACCGATTACTTCATTAACCAGATGCTCCATATCGCAGACATCGGGGTCAATGCAGCTACGGTCGGCCAGAAGTGATCTCCACTCCCAGTCCTCACCATGCCAGGTGTTCATATGCATCGCAATACGACGCGTGTAACCGGTCACGACGTCTCCGGGGCTGGTCGCAAAGACCAGGCCACCCTGCCAGAACGAAGCGCCGTCGCCGTCGATGACGATATTAGTCAGATCACCATCGGCGAGTTTGCCGGAGTTGAATACCAGCGAGGTATTCTCGTTACTGCCGGCAACGTCTCCGAATTTCATCTCTTCGTAATCATACAGACATCCGCCGACGATCTGCAACTCTACTGTCGGAACGTAGTAGTTGGTGTTGTCGTCCATATAGGCGCTATCCAGGAAGTAATCCGGGTCATCGGTGTCGATATACGCATAGAACGTATGGGCACCTCTGGTAATGATCGACGGATTGACGCCGATCTTGATATCGACCGCAGGATCACCGGGATTTACAATGTCGCCCGGAAGCGGGGCTACGACATCGACAAAGAAGTATGGCGGAGCGGCCGAAGCGGCCTGACGGGACAGGCGCAGGTTACCTTCCGACAGTTCCTTAATATCGCTAAGGGAACTGATCAGTTCGATAGCCTTATCGCCGATCTTGTCGAGTGCGCTCTGCATACGATCCACGCGTTCCTCGTCGGTCATTCTCATGGCGACGTCGGGAATCGTGTTGTTAGCGTCTTCATCGATGGTTACCGCGTTGATTGTCAGAGGAGCACAACCAGAGTTATTGAAAATGGCGGGGAATGTGACAGTTTCATAAGTGCTGGTGGTGAACTCGGATGCAATGGACATCTTGTATGTCAAGATATTCAGACGCTGACGGTCGACCCCGTTAACGAGACAGACAATCTTGTCGAGCCACGGTACAAGAACGTGGCCAACGTCCATAACCGGTGAAACATTGTGTCCGGCGTGGTAAATGCCGACGCCGTCGGAGATTCCCGACCAGCGGCGGTGCCAGAGCTGTTCACCAGTCATAGCGTTATAGCAGTTGAAGAAGTTCTCACGGCACTGCGCGAAATAGTAATCGGGCAGTTCGTTGTCCTCAACTGTTTCACATGACAGCATACCGTCCATGCTCCAGTTATGGGTCGCACCACCATCCGCGGCGCTATAAACGCCCGGGTTGTCGGTGGTGTTGAACCATGCTTCAACGCCGGTGGTCTTCGAAAAGGCCATAGGACCGCGGCGCTGACCGGAGTTCATCCACGGAGTCCAGGTCTGACCGATAATATAGCTGGCGTCAACCGAGACACCTGCGGCCGATGAGTTCCAGCCGCCGGTATAAAGGTTAACCCAATTAACGGTACCAGTCATCATATCGATGGAATACATCACACCGCCATCCTGAACCGGTTGTGAGTTATCAGCCGGATAGTAATGGGACGGAGTGAAGAGCGTTCCGCCGACCCCGTTGGGATTAGCGTCAACGGCAATACCGCCGGTGAAGCCTTCAATGCCCGGGTAGTCCTTGGCCGGAACAACAGTTCCGCCCTGGACGTCACCGTTCACAGCGAGAAGCGACCAGATCAGAGAGCCGTCAGTCGCGTCAATCGCGAC
>DAOWOO010000123.1 GCA_030642025.1 Candidatus Zixiibacteriota bacterium
AGAGCCTCGGGAAAGCCAATGGCAAAATGCGCAACAATGTCTTTGTCGGTGCTCTGAATATCCCCGAGGATATCGAATTGGGCGATTATGTATATTTCGAGGTCGAACTGCCGGATAATGGTCTTTCCGGCGAATCCGATCATATCCCGGCCTGGCCTTTAGTAGAAGTCACTAATATGAAATGGAGCGCCAAAGAAGCCCGGCGGGGAGACTGTCTCAAGCTCACGGCTGATGTCTCCGAAGTGCCCGATGAAACCGAGGCGATGGTGACTATATACGAATACGATCAGGATGGCATCCATGATTTAATCGCCGAGATTCCGGCTATGGTCAAAGAGGGTAAGATCGAGCTATTGTGGGATTACGAATATTACGAGGATACCGATGAACTCTCCACCGAAGAGGAACTTCAAAAATACGGCAACAGTTACAATCCGCCGGAGTATTTCTTCACGATAAAATAGGCGCCACCGAATATGGCAAGGAGCAGGAATCGGGCATCCTGGAATTCAAGGATTGGTTTGAAGTGCAGTACAAAGACCCTGATGGCAAACCGGCCGCTGAATGGGAATATACCGCGATATTACCCGACGGCACCGAGAAAAAAGGCAAAACCGATAAGAACGGATATGTAAAACTTAAGGACATTCCCCCCGGCAAAATTGAGGTCAGACTTGGGGCCGAAGATGATGAGGAGGAGGAAGCAGAGGAAGCCGAGCAGGAAGAACAAGCCGAAGAGCAATCCGAAGAGCAATCCGAAGAAGAAGTGGAAATAGAATCAGGCGATGAAGAGGAAGAAGAAGAAATTGTCCAGGACAGCTCTTCGACTCAGCAGGAGGAAACCACTCCCGCAACGGAAGAGGAAGAACAGGAAGCGACTCAGATAGAGGCTGAAGACGCCGAGGAAGATGCTTTAATGCAGGGCTTGGCCGGCCAGGAAGATTCGCATGTTGAGCAATCCGATGACAGCCAGAATCCGGATGATTCCGGGGGCAGTGGCTCGGAAACTCAGGAGGATTCGGAGGAAGAAGAGGAAATTCAGTCCTGATGAAAAACGAGTTGATTACATTTAAAGCATGTCTGATAAAGTAAAGCCAGGATATATTTAATTATGGCCGGAGCTTATCAATTAACCTTTAATCTGCCCACCGGTGAGAAACTGGCAATACCACTTTTCTGTCCGGCAAAAAAAGAGCCGTGTCTTTTAAGCAAGGCCCAGAAAGCGCATGAGGCCTTCATAGATGCCATTCTTGATCTGGAATGGAACAACATGCTCTATGGCGAACGGCTTCAAATGGCAAAATTTACCCGCACGATTGTTAAATCGGCCACCAAATCATTTACGAAAAAAGGCAAAAAATCCAAGGCCGATGAAATCTGGGAGCGGCTGACAACATCAAGATATAAGGGTGAATCCACCAGCTATGACAATACCTGGCTGAAGTCAGATGTCGAGATGATGGAAAAGAAGCTTAAGGATTGTCAGAAAAAAATCAATACGACCGGCGATGCACTGGTTAAAATTCTTAAAAGTAAAAAATTCCACAATCATATGCATATTTACCACCGCAACCGCACTCTGCCAAATCGCTTTGTCAAAATGGTATATGGTGTTGATCCGCCGGCTGCGGGGCCTAAAGTTCCGAAATATCGGGAAATCGATCATTTTATGGCGGTGCTGACGGAAAATCTTGCCATCCATGAAAAAGGCCGCAAGGAAATTCTGGAAAAAATGGCTGATCCGACCTGGCTGAAAAACCATAAAGCCTTTGCCGATGTCTGGGGGTATCTGGGGAAATTCCATGGTACCACCGAGTCGGTCGGTAAATTTCTTCACAACTGGTCACCGATTATTTCGCTAAAGGCCCAGGAGCTTATTAACGCCGGCGGCGTTAAAACCGCCAAGGCGATTATGAATAACACTGAAATCAAAAAGCATCTTGATCTATTAAAAAAGCATCGTAAACAATCCAATCCGCTTGAATGGCTGGGGCAGAAGGCGGCTCATTACGAGAAAGGCGCCAAACGCGCGGCTTGGCGGATTAGAAAAAGAGGCCAATGGAAAAGCGCCATTAATGCCTGGATGAAACCGGGCGGGCGTGAATTCGATCAGGTGTTTACTGCAAAAATGAAAAAGGCCGAATGGCAGGGAATGATGAATGTCGCCTGGATTAAGCTGACATTTGACGGAGTGGCGTTCATTCTCTCATCGGCGGCCATAGTCTCCAATATCAAGGACGCCAAGGGGAAGGATTTTCTCGGTGCGGCAAATGATCTGATGGGGTTGACCAAAACGGTTCTTGAACACTGTGTCGAGCCCCAGATGCGCATGCAGGGTTTGGCTTTGAGAGTTGATGCCTACGGAGCCAAGGCGAAAGGTCTAAAGCAGGCTTCTCATGCATTCAGGTTACGGGCACGGGCTGTAACGATGAGAGCTGACCGGGTCGCCGCATGGGCCAAATGGCTGGGCGTGGCCGGGTGTCTTATAAATGCCTTCTTTGCGGGTATGTCGACTCACAAGGCCTATAAACGAGGGGATTGGAAAGAACTGGCCATACATGGCGCCGGAGTTGCACTGGCCGTGTCCGGGGCAGTGGCAATTATTATGGGCGCTTCAATGGCCTCAGGCATACTCGCCATAGTCGGATTTATTTTTGCCATTATTGTGACACTTGTTTCGGATACGCCCCTTGAGAATTATATCGAAGATATTGAGTGGGGTATCAGAGGATATAGGCATAACATCAAGGTGAAAGATACAATTATTGGATATTATAAGCTTTATAATATGCGGATGAAATATATCGTTGTCGAGGCTGACAACAACGAATCATATATTGATGTCAAATGCAGTTTAATGTCAGATATAACACCTATTTTCATAGAAGTGGTCACTGTCAATCATAAGAGAAAAGCAGTAGGGCTTATTGACACTCACCGGGGACCGATGGTCCAGTACGAGACAATCGTCACCGAGAAATCGGTCGGTCGATTCAGGACCTTTCCGGGGATGAAATATGTCAGAAGGAAAATCGGGCGGGTTAAAAAAGAAGGATACAAGTGGGATAATCCGCATTTGAAATATATAAAAGAGCTTTCGATTAAGGATATCTGGGATATTATTCCAGGGAGAAAAATCATCCGTGATGGAAAAACAAGATACACAATCAGGGCCGGTATCGATCCATCCAACAACCCCACAATGAAAATCAAGAAGATGGCTGTTAATACTTCTATCAGCGGTGTCAAATTCCCGCCGCCCCAAAAACCGATTCTTCATACACCAGCCGGGCTGTCCAGTTATAAGCGGGTTAACAGAACAATGTACTTGCATAAGGGGTATCCCTGGAAAAGCCGCAGGTATATTAAGTATCCACCCGATTGGTTTACAGTATATGTCTATACCAAATATGCCCCCAATTGTAAAATATGGGTTACCTGTGAAGTATACGGACAGACAATTAGTAATACTGTGCCGATAGCGGATAAGAAAACAAAAGAAGGATTCAATAAAACCCCGGTTAAACTAAAACTTGTGAATCCTCATCGGGGTGATGAATACCGGCTGAATCTTAAATACCGGTTACTGGATGCTAACAATAAGACGCTGGCAAGCTCTTCATATTATGTGGATGTTGCCCATGACGACTATGTTGAAAAGAACAGATTAAGATAAGATTAATAATCAAGGCGAAAGCTTGTATGGCAGGATATGGATTTGTAAGTGACGGATAAAACGCTTGACTTTGACTGGTCGTGAATTTATGTTTTTTATTTAGGGAAATTATCGCAACAGGGTAGTTTCTTCGAGAGAATATCCGATCTGTATGTAAAAACATGGAGTGAAATAATTTGATATGGATATTGCCAATTACTCATCGGATTCAAGACTCGTTATAAAAAGCGCCCGTGAGGTGACGACTTCGTTCCGGCATCCGGAGATCGAGGTCGAACACCTGCTGATTGCCGTAATCAGGCATGAAGGTTCCGAAGTCGAGACGATTTTGAATCTGGTCGGCAAAAGCCCGGCCTATATCGAGCATATCGTTGAAACATACCTCAAAGACCAGTCCAGCCGCTCGGCGCCGCGCGAAAACGTGACTATTTCGCCGGCTGTTGAGGATGTTCTGACACAGGCGATTGAAGAGAAAAATAAACTCTACGACGCTCTGGTCGAGCCGGAGCATATTCTTATTGCCATTTTTGACCCCAAATCAAAGCTCGCCCCATATATCACCGACAAAATCGGTCTGACCAAAGAGAATATTTACCGGGCTATTGCCGAGAGTAAATCGGTCGAGGAAATCACATCAACAGCGGCCAAAAAGGCGGGAGCCGGGATTGACATAGATGAGAAAAAGGCGGTTGTGGCAGGTACCTTGCGCTACTGTGTCGATCTGACCAATCAGGCCGCCGCCGGCGAATTCGACCCCTGTATCGGACGCGACAGTGAAATCCAGCAGGTCATTCAGATTCTTCTGCGCCGCCGCAAAAACAGCCCGGTATTAACCGGCGGAGCTGGCGTGGGCAAAACGGCCATTGTCGAAGGTTTCGCCCAGGCGGTGATCAATGAAAAAGTTCCGAAGGCCCTTAGTGGTGTAAAAGTAATGGAAGTTGATATGGGCGGTCTGGTGGCCGGGGCAAAATATAAGGGCGAATTTGAAGAGAGATTTAAATCCCTGATCAGTGAGGTTATCAAAAGCGGGGGCAAGATTGTTCTTTTCATCGATGAGATTCATACTATTACCAGTGCTGGCAGTACCGGAGGCGGAATGGATGCCGCCAACCTGATAAAACCCGCTCTGGCCCGCGGACAATTGCGGCTGATTGGGGCCACCACCGAGGAAGAATACACCAAGTATTTGGAAAAGGACAAGGCTCTCGACCGCCGTTTCGAGCGAGTCAAGGTTGAAGAGCCATCGGTGGAGGACTCAATTCGCATTGTTAGGGGTGTGGTCCCGAAATATGAGGAACATCATAACGTTACTTACACCATGGATGCAATTGTCGGTTCGGCCAAGTATGCCAAACGGTATCTCAGTGAGCGCAATCTTCCCGATATCGCACTGGACATAGTCGATGAGGCGGCCTCACAGTTTTCGGTGAAGCGCGAGTTTTCCAACAGTGCCTTCCCGGAAATGGAAAAGCAGATAACTGAACTTGAAAAGATGATCGCCGACTGCAAGGGGAAGGATCCCGACAAGGATAATGAGGTATTCGATAAATTATATGACGCCTATGACGAGTTTTCTCGTAAAATGAACATGCTCCAGGAGTACTGGGGATACCGGCTGGAAACCGGCAAGAAGGCGGGAGAATAATCATGGATAAAATGCCGCTGGA
>DAOWOO010000181.1 GCA_030642025.1 Candidatus Zixiibacteriota bacterium
CCGTTTTCCGGCACGGTCCGCTTGTTGTCTGAAACCTGATACCATGTATAAAGCGCTGCTCCCAACGCTCCTCCCGCATCACCGGCCGCCGGCTGAATCCATATATTATCAAAGATATTTTCGCGAAGCAGTTTACCATTGGCCACACAATTTAGAGCCACTCCCCCGGCCAGGCACAGGTTTTCTTCCCCGGATTCTTTTCGGACATGCCGGGCCATTTTCAGCATGACCGTTTCTGTGATCTCCTGTATCGACCGAGCCATATCCATCTCTTTTTGAGTTAACTCGCTTTCCGGCTTTCTGGGCGGCCCCCCGAACAGGTCATGAAATTTTTGTGTGGTCATGGTAAGTCCCTTGCAGTAATTGAAATATTTCATATTCAGCCGGATACTGCCGTCATCCTTTATATCGATAATGTTGTCACGAATTGTATCTACATATTTCGGCACACCGTACGGAGCCAGCCCCATCACCTTATGTTCGCCTGAATTCACCCTGAAACCGGCATAATAGGTAAAGGAAGTATATAATAGCCCCAGCGAATGCGGAAAATGCATCTCGAATTTCAATTCAACCCGATTGCCGATACCTGTTCCCCATGACGCTGTCGCCCATTCACCGACACCATCAACAGTCAGGATCGCCGCTCTCTCGAAAGGCGACGGGAAAAAGGCCGAGGCGGCATGTGACAGATGATGTTCGGGGTAAATTATCTTTCCGTTGTAATTATTCAGCTTTTTCTTAATGCATTCGCCGATCCACAGTTTTTCTTTCAGCCAGAGGGGCATCGATTTCAAAAACGATGACAGTCCCGACGGTGCAAAGGCCAGGTAGGTTTCCAGAAGCCGCTCGAATTTTAGCCAGGGTTTATCGTAAAAGGCGACATAATCAAGCTGTTCGGGGCCGATATTACCCTCTTTGAGACAATACCTAATGGCGCTTTCGGGAAAGCGGTGGTCATGCTTCCTTCGCGTGAACCGCTCCTCCTGTGCGGCCGCAACTATTTTACCGTCCTGCACCAGACAGGCGGCGCTGTCATGGTAAAACGCAGATATTCCAAGAATATTCATTTGTATTTCAGTTTCACTACTGTCCGGTTAAAATAGCGATAATTGTTTGACGGGGTCACGTATTTTTTTCATATTTTTCATATTGAGCGACAAGATATCGATTAACATCGTTCTTTCCATGAGGATTTTTTTAATCATCCGGTTTAATTCAGTAATTGAATGGACGAATTTGGTTTGATATTTAATATAGGCCAACAGCAAATAGTAACACATGGCCACCCAGATTTGAGTCAGAACAGCATTGATTGTAGTATATTACTGAATATTAAAAGCCAAGGACTGGTTTTAAACTCTGAATTTCATAATAAAGAGAATCCCTTAATCCGGTGGATATATATTTCTTGAAACATTCTATTGCTCTGGCGCTGTCACCCCTTTTCAATTCAGACATACCCACATAATAAAGAACTTCACCCGGATTATTATATGCCTTAGGTTTTGTGAGATAATAAATGGCGGAATCATATATGCCGTGTTCATAGTAATATCTGCCAAACCCAATATAGGCCAGCGGATTATCACTGTCATAATAGATGCCATTTCGCCAGTGCTCAAAGCCTTCTTCCTTATTGCCGAGCAATAATTGAGTCACGCCGAGGTGGAAGTTTACATCGGCATTGTAAGGGTTCAAACCATCGGCTATTTGAAGATATTCCAGCGACTTTTTATAATTGCCTATCTCACAATAGACGCGGCCCAGGTTGAGATATGGCATAAATATGGCCGGGTTTTCCAGTATAACCTTTCTATATATTAATTCAGCCTGTGTAAATTCGCCCCTGTTAAAGAATCCTGTTCCCCTCAGAAACATTTCCTTCTCCGGGAAATGATCCTTAAAGAATATTCTCAGCGAATCGGCTTCTTTAATGTTTCGGCGTCGGTTATTATAGGTGATCAGATATTCCAGCCCTGTGCGTCCATGTTTCGGGTCAAGCATTACTCGTGAACGGACATAGGCATAAAGTCCGTCATGCGAATTATTAAGAGCCAGCCATGGTACAAATATAGAAACAGCCATAATTCCAACATATACGGTAGCTAATCCGAATGACTTGCTGCCGCCGAAGCGCTCTATCCATAAATATATTCCGGCCACATTGGCGCCGATAAGCATGGTTGAAAGTAAATCCCAGTCACGCGCCATGCCTAATTGCGGCTCCAAGGAAAACGCCGCCATTAGCCCAAAAACGGCTGAAACCGAGAGAAAAGCTGATATATCAGCGCCATAACGGGTCTTTTCTTTTTTGCCGACCAGGAAACCTGCTACTACTGTTATTACAGCAACAGGTACAAGTAAAAACAACAGGTTTATATAGTCCAGCATATGACTGAAAGAAAACAAGTAATAATTATCGGTAGTGAAGCGATCCCCGAACGGAGGCAGAAATGCCTGCTGCCAGTAAATCGGGCCTATTGACCGTATTGATAGGTACAGTACAACAAAGGCCGCAATGGCAATAAGGATTATATATTTCCCGTATTTGACCAATAGTCTCTTAACCCCGGATGGAAATAGGATTAGGGCCATGTAAATCATAAGGGCTGGCAAATAAACCAGACTGAGTTTGTGAAAGAACACCGCCGCCAGGAAGGAAATAATCGGGACGACCGATCTACGATTGTTCTTCAGCGCCGCTATGGCCGATAACATCATGACATAAACTGCCGCCGCCATCAGCGAATAAAGTTCAACATATCCGAAGAATAATATTGTCCCTGCCCCTAAAAGGTTAAAGACAACGAATGTATAATATGAAAAAAGACTGTTGGTGATTTTACGCCCATAGTACACTAATCCCGTTACGAAGACCGCGCCTGAAAAAACAGACAGGAGACGAAACGACTGCTTCACATGTTCTTCATCCAGACCGCCCAAAAATTGAGCCGCAAGCTGGTGGATTTTCATATCTCCGAAGGCCCTGGATTTCAGTCCGAGATTGGGAGAGGAAAGCCAGGAAATCAATGGGTAACCGTCGCCGAGAAAATGAACATCTGTCGACAACAAGTAATAACCGGCAATAGACAGGATAGCAATTATTGACGGAACAATAAGGTTGTGTTTTCTGCCGGTTATATCATTATCTTTATCTGCCAGAGTATTCAGAAACCGGCCTGCTTTCCAATAGATAGTGAAACCAATAAAAATCAGCACAGGGTAAATAAAAAACAGTCCGTCTATGTAACCGGCATGGTTGAATCCCCACAGGCGCGATTGGGGAAAGAAACTGCTGATTAAACGGATAACCGGCAAAAACAGGAAAATGCCGAAAATGACCCTGTCAAGCGGTATTCCGGTCTTTTGTTTACCAGCCAAGGCAATTCCCTATATAAGATTTTCGGGCCGACGAATAAGCGTAGTGTCACTATATTAAGAAAATAAATCCCCCCTGCCAAGAGAATATCATCATATAACCGACTTTCACGTTTGCATTTTTATCTGAACCGATTATCTTTAAATAATGGCAATTCATTACTGCTGAGGATAACATGATTGATACCCATATAAAAAAGATTGCAGATGAGCTGGAACTTTCACGCCATAATGTTAAGGCAGTCATAACCCTGCTGGATGACGACGCCACTGTTCCCTTCATTGCCAGGTACCGCAAAGAGATGTCGGGCGGTATGGATGAAGTTGCCATCACAAATATCCGCAACCGAATTCTCCAGCTTCGGGATCTGGATAAACGCCGCGAAGGCATTATAAAATCACTCGAAGAGCGCAATCTGCTTACCGAGGAGTTGAGAGAAAAGCTCGAAACAGCCGACACGATGGCCGTCCTGGAGGATATTTATCTCCCCTTCCGACCCAAACGCCGTACAAAGGCTACCATCGCTGTCGAACGGGGTCTTGAACCGCTGGCTGAAATTATATTAGAGCAGAATGAGATTGATATTAAGATCGAAGCTGAGAAGTATATTGATCCCGAAAAAGATGTCAATTCAGTTGATGATGCCCTCTCCGGCGCCCGCGATATAATTGCCGCCTGGATAAACGAAGACAGCGGTGCCCGCGCGGCCATCAGAGAGCTATTCAACAAAAAGGCCGTTATAATATCGTCGGTTATCCCCGCCAAAGAAAGCGAAGGCGCCAAGTTTTCGGATTATTTTGACTGGGAAGAACCACTGCTCGATATTCCTTCGCACCGACTTCTGGCGATGCGGCGGGGTGAAGCCGAGGATATCCTGCGGCTTTCGATTGCACCACCCCTTGATGAGGCTGTGGCAATTCTGGAAAATATATTCGTAATCGGTGACACCGAAGCTTCCCGGCAAGTACTGAAAGCGGTGCAAGACAGCTATAAACGCCTGATGTCTCCAGCCATGGAAACCGAACTCAGGGCGGAATCAAAGAAGAAGGCCGACCTTGAGGCGATAAACATATTCTC
>DAOWOO010000330.1 GCA_030642025.1 Candidatus Zixiibacteriota bacterium
TACATACCCGACCGAGATAGGCTCGGAAGGTAAATTGTACGACGATTTAAAAAGTTTCTTCGGCTCGATGGGCTGGAATGCCAGACGGCTGAACGGAGTTATCCTGGCGATATCCGAGGCTTTTAACAATGCCATGATTCACGGCAATAAATGGGATCAAAGCAAGAAAGTCCATGTTTGCCTGACTGTTAATGAAGAGGCCGTCACTGCCGATATAATAGATGAGGGAGCAGGCGATATTAAATGTCTGGAGGATAATAGACAGCCGCCCGATCTCCTGGCGGAAGGCGGGCGCGGCCTTGATTTGATTGAGACGTTTACCGACAGTGTTCAATTCCAATTGCATGAACCGACGGGAGGCGTCAAGGTGTCACTTAGATTTGAAAATACTAAACGGGATAATATCCCGGTTGCCGATAATATGGAGGAAAGCATGGACTTTAACAGAAGAGAAGAAAACGGTGTGGCCGTTATTGAACTGACCGGCCGCCTTGACCTGAACAGCGGCAATGCGCTTAAGGAAGGCATTAAGGAATTGCTGTCCGGCGGAACAGCGTCAGTTCATCTCAATCTCAGTGACGTAGAATTTGTCAACAGTTCCGGCCTGGGAGCCCTGGTGTCGATAATGAAGGAAATCCGCCTGCATCGCGGACGCCTGACTTTATCTGACCTGGCTGATTATGTTCGGGAAATATTCGACATCACTCAGTTATCGCATATTTTTGAAATCTTCGCAACTGAGAGTGAAGCCCTTAATTCCTATCGGGTTCCGGTGGGGAATTGATCCCGATTCCTAAATCCCTGCAAGGAGGATTATCGTGAAACCCCGAAGTATCCTGGTAGTCGATGACGAGCTTTTAATCCGTGATCTGCTTTATGATTTTTTTACAGAGCGTGACTGGCATGTCTCGGTCTGTGACACCGCCGATAAGGCATTGGAACTTCTGAAAAACCGCCGTTATGAAATCGCCCTGGTTGATCTTAAGATGCCGGAAATTGACGGTATATCTCTCATTAAAAAGATCAAGGCTCACCACTCCGATCTTCCGGTAGTAATCATAACCGGCTTCCCCAGCGTGGAAACCGCCATTGAGGGAATCCGTATGAAGGTAGAGGATTACATTGTCAAGCCGTTTAACATAAACAAGCTGTACAAGACAATCGACGCTATTGCCGAGCAACGCCTTAAGGTTCCCGAACCGACCGGAATTGAGGATGTCATTTCTTAATAGTTGCGTCTATGCTGTATAACTGAACTGAATTCTCCCGCAATTTAATATTTTACTGCCTGAAATTATCATATTTATCAAATGGAATAACCAAGTTTTTTGTTGATTAGTCTGGCCCGCTTCAAATATTTTGTATGGGAATAGGAGAACGGGCATTGATGATAGACAAAGAGACTCTGGATATTGATTTCTCTGATGATATCGCGGAATTTACCGAGCGGTATTCGTCTTTTGGCAATATAATTAACCGTATGCAGCGGCAGTATCTTTCTCTGAAAGATATCTACACAAAACAGAGCGCTGAACTGCAGTCGGTAAATGAATCGCTGCAATTACTGGTTGAGGAAAACCGCAGCGTCACCGAATTTTTGAACAGCATTCTGAACTCACTATCGTCCGGTGTGATTGCCGTAAACAGGAAAGGCCGCATAACCCATATCAACCCTGCGGCGGTAAGAATCCTCGGGATTGAGGACAGCTTTGACCACCGGCAGGATTATGCTTATGATGATATTATGCTGGCCGTGGAAAATGGCCGGTATTCGGCAGTAGCCACCGTGGACAGCGGGATGAATATTGACGGGGCCAGGAAGATGGTGGAAACATATCATGGGACAATACTGACTCTGACGGTTTCCACGTCGCTTTTGAAAGATGATAATGGAGAAATTGTGGGCGCAGTGGAGATGTTTTCCGATATCTCCAAGTTAAAAAGACTGGAAGAGCAGCTTTCGCGAATGAAAATCCTGGCCTCCCTGGGTGAGATGGCGGCCTCCATAGCTCATGAGATACGCAATCCCCTGGTTGGTATCAGCGGGTACGCCGCGCTTTTGGAGAGGGATCTTAATTATGACAGCCGGCACAAGGAGATGGCCAAAAAGATTGTCACCGGGGTCGACAGCATTAACCGGACGATTCAGAATCTTCTGGATTTTGCCCGTAATGATAAAATCCATAAATCACCTGTTAATCTTCAGGAATATTTAAGCATAGTGCTGGATAATTTCCGTCAGGAGCATGATCCGGCCGGTTCGCGCAAGAGCATTATCCGCGATTTTGGCGAATCGCCGGTCATTGTTGTCGAACTGGATTCGCAGCTGTTCAAGCAGGCCGTTAATAATTTATTAAAAAACGGTCTGGAGGCGGGCGGTAAGAAGGCGCGAGTGGCGGTGCGCTGTTCAACTCTTCCGCTTGATGAAGCGCATAAAAAATACGGTAAGAGGATAGAACTCTCCGGTCTGGAAACATTGGCCGAAATTGAAGTAACGGACAATGGCCCGGGGATACCCGATGATAAACTTTCAAAGATTTTCACACCCTTTTATTCAACCAAGGAGAATGGTACGGGTCTCGGTTTGGCTATCGCCTGGAAAATCATCAAGTCGCATGGAGGCGATCTCAGGGCTGATGCAACTGAAACCGGAACAACCTTCTCCATAGTCATGCCGGTAAAAACGACTCAATAAAGGAGCGGCTTGCCATGAAACTACAGATTCTGGTTGTGGACGATGATAAACTGGTCAATGATTTTCTGACTGAAGCCATTTCACGAAACGGGCATTCCATTGAATCGGTGCTGTCGGCCGAAGATGCCCTGCTTCTTATGGAAGAGAAAAAATTCGATTTGATGATCTCCGATATTAAGATGAAAGGGATGGACGGAGTGACTCTTTTGGGCCGAGCCAAGCGGCTTAATCCCGATCTGGTGGCCATTATGATTACCGCTTATGGTACCATTGAAA
>DAOWOO010000467.1 GCA_030642025.1 Candidatus Zixiibacteriota bacterium
GGAATGACAAGCTACAGAATATGATTATAAAAAGATTTATCGCTTGATGGGTACCAGCATTATACCTATTCATGCTGTTGCCTTAAAGCGTTAAATCCAAAAGAGATGTGGAGCTTCTGCCGCGAGGAAATAGTCAATGGAAATCGTCGGTGAGATTATACGAAAAACCGGAGAACCGGGCACGCTTGCTATAGAATCCGCCAAGGCATCGATGGCTTTCGATATCGGTAAAAGCTGCGGCCTTTTTTATGTTCCGAAAATTGTTAACTTCGATGTCAAAAAGGGAGTGCTTGAATTCGAGCGGCTCAACGGCCTGGTGACACTGCTCGATATGGCGGCTCGTAAAGACGAGCGGTTATTCGAGCTTTTGAAAAAGGCGGGGCAGGCACTGGCAGCCGTTCATGAAAAATTGGTCTTGCCCCGGGAGATGAAGCATGAACTGCCGGTCGAGTGGATGGCCTCTCCCGGCGAGAACGTTTTCATCCATGGTGATTTTGCAGGTTTTAATTTATGCTTCGACGAATCCACCGACCGGCTCGTGATTTTGGATTGGAGTTCGGCTCCGCTTCTGGGGCGGAATGTCACCTACGGCTCGAGATTCTTCGACATAATCTGGCTTGTTATCTTTATCTTTTACGGCGCCCCAAGGCACTGCCTTTTCAACTGGGATGCTCAGGGCATGACCGACGCCTTCCTCTCCGGATACGCGGAATGCCATCCTGAAATAATTCAGCGTTTATCCGGTGATTTTCAGCCGCTGATGCGTCGATACTATCGTAAGACTGTATGGTACCTCGCCAAACAACGGTCCTGGTACAAAGCAGCCAGGTACTTGCTGCATCAGTTTATGATTTACCCAAGGTTTGCACGTTATAATCCCGGACACGGTTAAGTCCGATAGTTTAACCGGAGGTTTCGGTTAATTATGTATGCCGAATATGCGAATGAAATTGAATTTGACCAGGATTACCTGTATTACGAACAGGGCGAGCGGTTTTCCGACATACCGTTACCGCCTGTAATGAACGTTTTACTTTTTGTGAGCTGGATTATGATTTGCCTGATAGGATTCGCAGTCATTTCTCTCGCAAAAAATCCCGTAGCGGATATCGTCATTATAGCTTTGCCGACGTTCATTGGAATGGTCTTAAAACCGACTTTTGGGCTCTGTATCCTGATGTTGGTGCTGCCAACAGGTGCCGGCATCGGATTCAAGCAAGCTTTCAGTCTCGACCGGGGAGTTGGTTTGGCACTTGCGGTCAGCTTTGCGCTGAATGTACTTATCACCCGTCCGGGATTACGAATCAGTAACAAGGCGATATGGGTAATGGGACTATATACAATCTGGATATTTCTGGTCTCACTGGCTGGCCCCTATCTCGGCCTGGAATTAATGCGAGCCTTCACCCAGTTTCAACTCCTTGTGCTTATTTTGATTGTTTACTGGATACTCGAAACAAATAGTGAAAAAACTTTTCAATGGGCACTGAGAGCATACGTCCTCGGAACATTGGGCACCATCATTCTGGCATTTATCACCGGGAC
>DAOWOO010000221.1 GCA_030642025.1 Candidatus Zixiibacteriota bacterium
ATGTCGTCACGGGTGAATCCAAACGGTACACCTACGGCGAGGTCAGCGATAAGTCGCCGGTCTGGTCGCCCGACGGCCGATTCCTGGCCTTTACCTCCACGCGAGACAAAAAGTGCGGCTTATATATCATGCCGACCGAAGGCGGGGCCGAGAAAAAAATAATCGAGGAGGACGGCTCCTTTATGTCACCGGTCTGGACACCGGATGGGCGCGAGTTGGTCTACTCGTTCAGGTATAATGACTCGCACCGGGAAAAGGATGAAAAGAAAAAGAAAGAACCGCCTCTTTATCGCCATATCACGCGACTGTATTACCGTCTGGACGGCGGCGGGTTCGTCCCCAAAGACAACTTCCACATCTGGAAGGTCAACATCGATTCGGGTAAAACGACACAACTTACAAAGGGGAAATATGAGGAGTATTTTCCCGACATTTCCCCCGATGGAAAATATATCGCCTATTCATCCAACCGTTCCAGAAATCCCGATCTCGATATATTGAAGCATGACCTGTTCATGATGTCGATAAAGGGTGGCAACTCCAAAAAAATCCCGACCCCGCCCGGGCCGGTGTGGACTGTCAGGTTTTCACCCGACGGGAAAAAAATCGCCTATCTGGGCCATGACCGGCCCGAGGATGATTGGGGTACGGCCAATATCCATGTCTGGACAGTCGGCGTTTCCGGCCGTCCGAGGGCAAAGGATATAATTCCCAAATTCGACCGCTCGGCGATGGATCTTACTACAAGCGACCTTGGCGAAGGATTTAGCATCCCCGCTCCGTTCTGGTCACCCGACGGCAGACGGCTTTATTTCATAGCCACGGACTGCGGTTCGACCCACCTGTTCTATGTCCCGTCACGGGGCGGTCTGCCGACCAGGATTACAAAGAAAAACTGTCATATAAAGTCACATTCCATGAACGGCAGACAATCGAAAATCGCGGCGGTTACGGCTGATCTTGCCAATCCCGGCGAAGTAACAATAATGACGACAACCTACAAAGATGACGCCAATGCCCGCAAACTGACTTCTGTTAATAATGAGCTTTTCTCAAAGGTAAAACTTCCTGCGACAAAAGAGGTTTGGTTCAAAGCGCATGACGGCTTCAAGCTTCAGGGGTGGCTGGTGACGCCGCCCAATTTTAACCGGAGGCGAAAATACCCCGCCATACTGGAAATCCACGGCGGACCGCGAGTCCAGTACGGGTTCAGCTTTTTCCATGAGATGCTTTACCTCGCCTCCCGGGGCTACGTGGTTTTCTATACTAATCCTCGCGGCGGGGCGGGACGAGGCGAAACATTTGCCGCCGCAATTTCAGGCTGCTGGGGTGAGATCGACTATTATGATTGCATGTCGGCGGCCGATTATCTGGAGAGGCTGCCGTTTGTTAATTCCCGGCGGATGGGCGTCACCGGCGGATCGTACGGCGGTTTTATGACCAACTGGATTGTCGGTCACACCAACCGTTTCCGTGCCGCCGTCACCCAACGCTCGGTGGTGAATCTGAAATCATTTTTCGGATCGTCAGATTTCGGTTACGGCCTATTTCGTGAATTCAAGGGGCATCCCTGGCAAAATCCGGAAAACTATGAGAAATGCTCACCGCTGACCTACGCCAAAAATATCAAAACGCCGTTATTGATTCTGCATTCCGAGCAGGACCTTCGTCGCGGAATTGAGCAGGCAGAGCAGTTATTCGCTACCTTGAAACTGATGCGCAAAAAAGTCGAATTTGTAAGATTCCCCGAAGAACCGCACGGCCTGTCGCGTCATGGCCGTCCGGATCGACGCCTGGCGCGTTTGGAATGGATATTGAAATGGTTTGATGGCTACCTGAAATAGTCTAAAATCCATTTTCCCGGAGGATTTTTTCGCCCTCCTGAGCGGTTTTTACGACCCGGCTTATATTTGAGGTTCCGCCACCCTGAAACATCTTTTTAAGTTGGTTTATGGTGAGCGGGTTGTCAATTATATTGATCGAGAGCACCATGCCGTTGGCACGGCACCAGTCCAAATGCTCGGAAACAATATCAATTACTTCGGGATAAGATGGTTTCCAATTACAAAGGTTTATAACCTTGGCCCACTTGCCCTTTAGCAGCGGCTTGGCCTCCTCCATATACTCCTTATGATATTTCTCGGCGGTTTCCTTTTTCCAGATACCATAGATCTTCTCAGTAATTACCCTGCGTTTTGCGTCGGTCTCAATTGTAAAATTCATATTCAAAGACATGTCAGTATTCTCCGTTCCAGTTTGGCTACATTGTGACAGCAATGGACTCACAGCTGAAACTGTAAGACGATGAAAGAAATATTATGTTTTTAGATTCAATGTCAACCCCTTTTGTATCTTTTATAAAAAAAGATGCCGCCGAAATTCGGCGACATCCTTCTGGGAGGGACTATGTGTAAGGCATATGTTATACGATCAGTATAAAGGTTTCGTTTCAAATTGCAAAAAAATAATTCAACAAAATATCTTTATTTGAAAAAATATCATTGAATCATGAAGTCCTTTTTAGAACAATCGCAATCATGCTCGTAACAACGACTTATTCCCCGATTGGCGGATAAGGATAATCAATTCATCTGGAATTTAATTTGATTATTACTGAAATCTGCCCCAACTGGCGGCAACCAGCCCGCCGAAAATTATAATTATACCGAGCCATAATAGATTTATAGCCGGCTTTTTTGATACAGCCAGCACCAGTTGATCGCCGGGACCGATTTCGATCAGTCCCGGTATTTCCAGAATAATGGCCCCTTCCGACGCCATTACCCTGTCGAGAATGACGGTTTTGCCTGAACCGGGAAACAACTCCACCGGTTCGGAAATCAACTTACGTCCGCCCGATGAGGAGTCGTACACGACCACCGGGCTGACATAGACCGTATCGCCTCGGTACACCACTTCCAGATCGGCCCCAACCGTTATTCCGCCCGCACCGCCGTGCGACACCATATCAAAACCTGTAAAAGTTATTTGGAAATCACCGGCTGTCCCGGTCTCCCCGCGGGTCAGATAAAGACCATCCGGGGATTTAAGCTCCTGAATATCGACCGGCGACAGGTAGAGATCATAAAGCAGATACTTTTTAATATGCGGGCGCTTCATGATACCATCCATACGGGCGGTATAAAAATACCGGGGTCGGGCTTCGAATTGAGTATTGCCGTCACTGACTGTTACGCAAAGCTCATTTTCAGGGGACATAATCCCCGCCGCCATACCATGGTAAGTAATATCGTACTGGAAAGCAGATACTGTCTCATAGCGCGGAAGGACAATCTTCTGCTCGACCGAGTAAGCCGAAGAACCTAATATCCCGACCAGCATCAATCCCAGACCGAAATGACACAGATATCCACCCGCCAGGCGGGGCTGCTTTAAAATCAACCTGGCAATCAGCGGCACCTGAACTCCTGCGGCGGCAAGGGCGGCCCCGATAAAGAACAGATTGTCAATTTCCCATACACCCAAAAGTGCCGCCACGCCTGCCCCGACCGCACCGACAGTCAGAGCGGATAGCAGCCGCCCGGTCAACTGTTTTTCAGTCAAGTAGATCCCCAGCGCAAAAATATATATAAAAATCGCTGCCGCAAACGGCAGTTCAACATTACCGAGGAGATATGACGCCGCCGCAATAATCAGGGAGATGATCCCGGATATTATGACGCGGAATTTCAATCTTGTCTCAGCCGCTACGGTTCCTTTTACAATCGGCGCCAGCGTCAAAAACAGACTGATAAGAATGGCAAAGGGAAACGCAAACGAATTGTACGTGGCCACATCGGCCGCCGCCGGCGATGCGAGCAGGTACCGTGTAATAAGCGGGAGCGACGACCAGAAAAGCACAATACCACCGAAGATGACCAGTATAAGCATACCGATCAGAAGAATAAAATCTCGCCCGAAGATATTATAATCCATCGGGCGGCCTATAATATCGCGTCCTCGAGATGCGAAAAAGACAAAAATGGTGACCAAC
>DAOWOO010000052.1 GCA_030642025.1 Candidatus Zixiibacteriota bacterium
CCCTTTTCGTGATGCCCGCCGTGGCTTAACGGTGTCACCTGGTGGCCTTTTCTGATATAGAGCGCTCCGACGCCATTTGGTCCGTAGAACTTATGTGCCGACAGGGCCAGCATATCAACACCCAGTTCTTTGACATCAACCTTCAGTTTGCCGATAGCCTGTACGGCATCAGTGTGAAAAACCGCGCCTTTTTCTCTGGCTATGGCGGCCAGAACTCTGATGTCCTGTATAGTACCGACCTCGTTGTTGACCATCATGATCGATACAATCGATGTCTTATCGGTTATCTTCTCGCGCAGTTCATCCGTCGATACGGTACCATATTTGTCAACACCAAGGATGTCGATATTGTATCCTTCCTTGCCCAGAAATTTCACCGACTCCAGGACGGCATGATGCTCAATAGCAGAAGTAATAATATGATCACGCTTGGCCCTGAGCTTATGTGCCAAACCTTTAATGGCAATATTGTCGGATTCGGTACCGCCCGAGGTAAAATATATTTCCGACGGCTGCGCTCCCATCAGTTCGGCCACTTTTTCACGGGTTTCCTCAAGGGCGGTTTTGGCCTCACGGCCGAAATGATGAATCGAACTGGCATTACCATATTTTACGCAGAAGTACGGCATCATAGCCTCCAGCACCCGTTCATCCATCTGGGTAGTGCTGTTATAATCAAGATAAACCTGTCTCAATTTTATTACCTCGTATAAACTGTCAATTCAATAATATATAGTAAATTAGTCAATTATCCTTTTTTGTCAACTGCCTCCAATAATTATCAGTTCTTAATACAAATAATACGATGTTATGCGACTTATCTTGGTATTAGAAAGGAACATTTTAAAACGCGTACAAGATCGTAAAATGTAAGCGATGACCCTCTGGGAATGGTCGGGTTTTTACCCTGCGAGCGTAGTCAAGGCGAATCGGGCCGGCGGGTGAGATAAATTGAATTCCGACGCCGTATGATAAGGCGATATTGACCCATTTTATTTCAGAAGGATCCTTGAAGCCATTGCCGGCGTCAAAGAAAACCGATCCCCAGAATTTACCGACCAGGGGATAACGGAATTCCCGGTTGGCAATCAGGTAGATTTCGGCACCCTCCGGTTTGTCCTCGGAAAGGAGCGGGCCCAGAAGGTTTTCTCTGAATCCCCTGACTGAATTCGCTCCCCCGATATAAAACCGGGCATCAACCGGTATAGTCTCGGTCCCTCCGAATTTGCCTATTTTTCCGCCCTTCAGGCGAGTAGCTGATATCCAGCCGGGCCACATCACCTGGTACTTTGCCCAGCTTCCCTCAAGAAGCGTGTAGGAATTGTCACCGCCCAGAAAACCGCCGACATATTCCATCCTGATTGTACTCAGTGAACCTCCTGACGGCGTAAAGAAATTATTACGCGTATCGCGCTTGAGAGTCAGAAACATTTTACTCCGATTGGAGTACTCCTCCTTTTGCCTGAGAAGAATCTGGTCCTCGATGCTCAATCCGGTGATCTTAACCGATTTGTATTCCACGCCGATCTGCATTTTTAAAATTCTCCGCACCCGTCGTTCGGTAACGGCCGAAACCAGCCAGGAACTGCTTCGAAATGACTCCACCCGATCGCGCACCTCGGGTGAAATCTCACCAGTCAGGGTCAGGGGCATCCGAATTCCCGCAAACCAGGGCTCAGTAAAGCGAATACGGTAACTCTGATCAACCACCCGCCAGTCGGTGAATATTACGAAGGCCGCCCGGGTCGACAGTTCCAGTCGCCGCGAGCGGAATATATTACGCTTGCCCCAGGTAATTGATGTTGTCCAAGTCAAGTCTTTGATTGAATCCTGCGAGGCGCCGGTTTTTATTGATACATAGTGTGGATTTTTCTCCCGGAGTCTCAGAATAAAATCCGGATTAATGCGATTGACCGTTGCATTAGTATCGCTGACGGCGCTATTCAACTGCAGGGTAATATAATACCCCGTTTCCAAAAGACGCCGCTGCGACCGGATAATATCATCGCGGCGGTAAACGTCCCCCGTCTGGAATGTCAACTCGCGCCTTACCAGAGATGGATGGAAATTATCGGCTCCGAATATATTCACATTGCCGAAATGCACCAGCGAATCGGAATCCACGGTGAAGATAATATCCGCCCGGGTATCCCGGGATGAAGTATCTATATAGTAATCAGCCAGAGCATACGGGTAACCGTTGTTGGCCAGTATCGATTTAATATCATAGGTGGCTTGCTTGAGGGCAAACGGATCAACCGGTCCACCGGCTTTGAATTGTCCGACAATGTGGTTAAAATCAAGTCGGAAACGTTCTTCAAAATTACCGGCTACTTTTGCTGATTCATTAAAGAACTGCTTTCCCTCGTCAATTATCAGTTTAATCATCGCGTTGGAATCGGGCGGTAAAGGCTCAATAATCTCGTCTATACGAACGCCGAGAAAACCGCTGGAGAGGTATAAATATTTCACCTCCGATGTATCACGCATCAGGGTTTCCCGTTGAACACGAATACGTCGCTCCGATTTGATCTCGCGCAGGACGTTTTGAGTCCGGGAAAACAGAATCGACCGAATTTTCGTCGATGTAAAATAGCTGTTACCGTCCACAGCAATTGAATCAATGAGAGGTTTCTTACGAATCCATCTATTATAAAGTTGATCGTTCAAAGATTGTGCCCTGGCGCTACCCACTGTCATTAGGACTGCAAGCATCAGGCCGAATATGACAACACATTGCCTCAATCTAATAATCCCAGTGAAAGTTAAGAATCAAATGATATAGTTTTCCTCGTCAAGCCGTCCCTCCATTAGCAGAAATCTTTTAAGGCGGTACTCAAAACCGACTTCCTGCCCGGTCATGCCCGAAAGTGCCGAGCGGCCGTATACATACAGATTGGGATGGGTATAAAACCCGACCGTCAGCCGAGTTCCCAAAGGATCTAATTTATCTCCATAAACCGGGTCAATCTCAAATGTTTCCACGCCCAGCTTCCGGGAACCAATCTGTGTAAACTGGGAACTCAGGTAGCCCGAAGCGGCGGCCGTGAGACGGTCACCAAACTGACTGGTAGCATCGGTTGATTGCCCGGCATTTCCCGTATAATAGTTGGTGAAAATGAGGGTCAGGATCTCCTCGGTACTGAATGGAGAATCCTCGGCGGCGCTTATCTCCGGCACATCCTGTGTACCTGTTACATGTGTGCGCAAATCATACATTTTCGTTTCCGGTTCCTCAAACGGGCCGGCCTCATCGGAGGCGCCCCTGATTCTGGTGGAAGCATAAATATCCAGACGAGGATTTGGGTATTCAATGTCCTCGTAGTAGATCATACCGCCCGGCTCGATACGGAATGTACGGTCGGCTAGGTAGCCTTTACCGCGGAGTATTTCCATAGTTCCGACATATCGATACTTTCCCTTTTCACGGATAAGGTTAATGGAACCGGCTAATTCCGCGTCGATGTCATCGTTTTTTATCCAGAGATTTGAACTTATTTCGGCATCGAGATTAAAATTCCAACTGTCCCCATCCTCCAGAGTGGACAGGATTAGCCAACCCTCGTCCTTCTTGGCGAAGTTCTCTCGATACATGACCGATTGCACAATAACATCACCATTGATTGTTGGCGGGGTGGCACCAAGAATATACAGATCAGCATCAATGACCGCCGAAATATCACCCAGTTCATATCTGGCGGGAAAATTGTTCACCTTAAGCTTGATATCATAGACCAATTCATCTATGGAATTGACAACAATACGCCCCTGTCCGGATATGGTGCCTTCAGTTCGACCTCCGTTCCGGCAGATAGCCCGGGCCGATTCAATAGTAATAGTCTTGTTTTTCATATTCAGATCAAGATTGAAATCCTCAAGCGGTAATTCTAATTCAAACGGTTTTAGTGTTCCGTTCCTGATTTGTGCTCGGCCGTCAATATTCGGCGTTCGCGGTTCACCGGTCAGTCTGAATGAGGCGTTTAATTGCCCCTGCAGATTTTCTACCTCAGGAAGCATCAGGGTTAAAAAATCGAACCGCGTATCATAAGCGACAATATCGATTAACTGTTCGGCATCCGGGAATCGCTGTTCGGTTTCAACAAAAGACAGGTCAATGGGAAAAGTTCCCTCGGCACGATAATAACCGGTGTGGCTGTCCAGGTAAACAGAATCAACATTAACTGATTTATCACGGTATTCCAGACCCGTATATAGATTCCCAAGATTAAGCCCTTGATAACTGAGTGAGTCTATTTTTCCGGAATAAACAGCAAAAGGTTCAACAAAATCACCATAAATGTAAAGATTGCCCGACATCTTGCCCCCGACATCATACTGATCGGCAAAAAGCCTGAGCCAGGGCGAGATTTCGATGCGATCCATATCCACTTTGAAATTCATGGATTGATCATAACCTATATATCCACGACCATCGATGTACCCCACCGGCGGTGCCAGGCGGCATTCCACAAATTCATAGCCGGAAGAATCAATATCGATGACCACCGGTTGGCTGTTCTTGAATGGGATACCCAATACTTCAATAGTGATATCATCAATCGTCAACTGTTGGGGAAAAGATAAATAATCAAGGCACCCGATTCCAGCAGCGTTTGTATGAGGATTGGACAGATAACTGTCGGTAATATCAACGTATTGAGAGTCAACCATCATGCCTAATCTGACAGTATCATACGGAAAATCGTAGATAGTGCCGCTATGCAGTATCATCTCGGCGATACCGTCGCGGTCGTACAGAAACCGGTCGATATTAAAGTCAATAACGGCATCGGATGAATATATATCGTACAGCCAGAGTGAGTCGGACTTGAAATGCCCGGCCAGGTCAGGATTGGAGGTTTTGCCGGCTGCCTTAAACCGAGCCCTTCCCCGTCCGCCCAGAACCTGTATAAAAATCAGGCTGTCGAAGGCTGACAGGTCAGCAAACTCGGCATAACCATCAATATCAAGATCGCCTGAATACTCCAGCTTGCCGGAGGCAATAAAATGATTTTCGCCATAGACAACCTTGAACCCGTCGTTGAATATAATACTGTCGGTGGTTACCAGGAGATTTCCCGAAACGGCATGACCGTGATATATATCAAACCAGGACTCATCAAGATTAGCATCAACATCCAGCGCCAGGGTTTTACTCTTCAAACCTCGGCCCTTGATATTAATATTTCCACTCAATCTTGTATCAAAGGTGTTGGCAACAACATTGTTCAGGTCAAAATCTCTTATATGACCCGAAAGAGTGTATTCATCAGGATTGGGCTTGAAATCGAGATCGCCGGAGGCTTCGATTCGGCATCCTTTCAATACAATCCCGGTTAACGTATCAAATTCCAGACGCTTATCCTTAAACCTGAAGCGCGTGTATACTGAGTCAAAAGATCGTTCCATAAATTCACCGGCCACATTGGCGGTTCCGGTCAGCGTATTGAACGCATATAGCATCTCGCCGTTGACCGCCAGATTGCCGCGCAGAGTCGCCTTGATAAAGGCGGAAACCTCAGTCATGTTAATATTGGCCGCCTGCAGAGCCGCGTTACAGCGCAGATTCTTATCCAGCACAAGATGTCCGTCAAGGCGGATATCCGATGAGTCGGTGATGATAAACAGGTCATGGAACAGAAGGTCCCTGCCGGTCAGCGTGATCTTCCCCCCGGCGCCGATCAGGTTGAAACGCTTGTCGGACGATCGGTAGCTCAGACCGTCAATATCCATTGCATATGTTTTTTCACGCCCCTCAAGACGCGCTTTAAGGATAATATCGCTGAAGGTGACGGTATCGTCAGGTTTGAAAAGGGTCAAGGTCAGGTTATTGAGTCCCAGCTCGTTGATTTCAAAATTAAAAGAGGCTTCCTGCTCGGAATGTTTCTGAGGTTTGGGAATCAGCCATTCTTTGTCCGGCGATTGTTTTAGGACCAGCATGGCCGAATCGATAAATACCCGCTTAAAAATTAACTGGCCTCGCCAGAGATCCCTGAGAGAATATTCGATCGTCAGTTCAGGAATATGTGCCATGGTGTATCGCTCGTTATTATCGCAATACGTTAGACTGATATCCTTTAGAATCAGCACTGAGAAGAGATTCCCCTCAATAGTATCAATATAAACATTCAACGGAAGTTTGCCGCCGATTATATTGGCCAGGGTGCGGTTGGCCAGATTCTCAACCAGTCCGAACTGAAACAGGGCCAGGTAAAAGGTAATTATGAAAACCAGACCTGAGATAATTATGGCCAGTATGAATCTATGAACCAGCCGCATATTCTTTTTCAATCTTTTCAATTATAACAGCAGCCTCTCTGAAAGCATCTTCCCCGGCCAGCGGCCTTATATCTTCATTGACAATACGGATCAATTCCACCTGAGCTCCGACATTTAGACTGCCCATCACGTGAGAAACCAACTGGCGTTCACGTCGGTCGACAATAAGGGCGGCCACCTCGGCCAGTTCCCGTTCAATATGAGTCATTCCCGGGCGGCTCAGTACTTTACCATACCCTTCAAGAACCATCCAGCGAAACAGATCCGGCGACATAGCCATAAAACGTTCTTTCAAACGGTCATAGTTTTTACCGTACACCCGGCGGCATAGTTCCTTTCCTTCAGCATACCATTTTTTGGATTCCTCGGCGGATATTTTTGCGATATCGGTATCATTTGACTGGTCCCCGAAAACATCGCGAAAGCCGATGGCGGCATCGATCATACGCGGAAACCCCAGGAAAAGATAACTTTGCAGGATAGTTTCATAAATCGGTTTCCGATTAATACCGGATATTTCTAAAAATTCCAGGGCGGCCGACGTCAGATCACCGCGGCCAACTGCGATTACGGCCGACAATATGGCTAAAAATCGCACCTGGCGATTATCCGGTGAATAATCCAGTGATCCGATATGTTTTTTCAGCATTTCCGGTGTCATACCGCCGATAGTATAAGAATATTTCTCTGTCAATGGCAACCGCATTCTTGATTCAGGCGGCGTTTATTCGGCCTCGGGTTAAAATATATGTGGATTAAAAAAAGAAACCGCCCGGAGTAAAAGTATTCAACAACGGGCGGTTCAAATTAATCATTAGCAAGATTAATAGTCCTGTTGCACCTCCTGTACCGGGGTTACCTGAGGAGTGACATTACCGACCGGAATCGGAATCAGCAGACTACGAAAACCTGACGTATCCAGATGCCAGGTCGGAAACATGGGAATCATAAACCGATTATTGGTCCGAAAGGAGAGATTCCCGAAATTGTCCGAACTGGCCAGCCGGTTGACATATCCCCTGATCCGATTGGCCCGGGCCACCTGCTTGTCGAACTGCCAGTGCTTGCTGGCATGCTGCGATATGGCATGGGTTGATACCGGTTGAACGGTCAGGTAGTCGTCACTGAGTTGCACCGTGCCGTCGCTGTCAATCGCCAGCATTACCGTATCCTGATCGGGACCGATTAATCTGTCAACGCCGCCGGAGAAAACAAAGGCCAGTACCAGACAGAATGTGGCGACAACCGGTGCCAGTCGATTCATTCCAATAATCGGCACCCGTTTGGGCATATATGCCTTGGTACGGGTTTCCCGGTGACGCTCGGCGGCGATTCGGTTTAGAAGCCGGCCGCTGAAACCTTCCGAAACAGTTGCCTCCGAAAGTTGTTTTACGGCTTCTACAAGCTCACGGCAGGCTACCGCTTCGCGCTGGCAGGCGGGGCAGTCTTCCAAGTGTGCTGAGATTGCCCGGTGTAGCGGTTCCGGCAACTCCCCCTTATAGTAAGCTGAC
>DAOWOO010000004.1 GCA_030642025.1 Candidatus Zixiibacteriota bacterium
ATTGCGTTAAAGTGAAGGAACACAATTCAATCTTATACCAAGGAGGAAGTATGTCTGCCAATCAGAAAAAACTGTTGCCGCTGATGCTGGTCCTGGTGATGCTCACCGGACTGGTCGGTTGCGGGACTCAGGTGCCGTCCGGGCATCGGGGCGTGTTTTATTACAAGTTCGGCGACGGAACCGAAATGGGGAAAATCTATCCCGAAGGATTCAACTGGCATCTCCCGTGGAATAATATATTTGTTTACAAGGTCCAGCTTGAGGAACGCAAGGAAGACCTGACCGTGCTTTCATCAGACGGAGCCAGTATCGGGCTGGAGGTTAGCATATGGTTTCGCCCGGAAGCAGCCAGACTGGATTCACTTCAGGTGACCGTCGGCCCCAACTACTATAATGTGGCCATCGCACCGGCTCTTCGAGGTGTTGCCCGATCCGTGGTCGGTCAATATAAGCCGGAGGAGATATACTCCACCAAACGCGAGGCGATTGCCAATGGTATTCTCACTGAATTGCAGGGTATGATGAAAGCCAAATTCATCAGCATTGAAAATGTCATAACTCGAAATGTCAGGCTTCCCGCCAGAATATCCGAGGCCATCAATGCCAAACTGGCGGCCGACCAGGAACAGCAAAAAATGGAGTTTGTTCTTCTTAAGGAGAAAAGCGAGGCGGAGAGAAAGAGAATCGAAGCCAAGGGTATTGCCGATTTCCAGAAGATAGTTTCCGCTGGCTTGACACCATCACTATTGAAATGGAAGGGGATTGAGGCAACTGAGAAGCTGGCCTCGTCTCCCAATGCAAAGATAGTTGTAATCGGCAGCGCCAAAGACGGCTTGCCCATTATTCTTGGGAATCAGTAAATCTATTAATATCTCAGGCCGCCGCAGTTTCTGCGGTGGCCTGGGAGTTTCTTTGCAGTTATAACATATTTTTTTTGCAGTACTGAACTTCTTTGCATACTCTATACAACCCATATGACTGGATAAGCGAACTTCTATTAATAATATCTGTGAGCCGAGCAAAAGTATAATCTTAATTAATGATTTACGAGAAATGGCTAACAGATAGTCTTGTAATGTGTTATAATGTGTCTATATGGTATATTGGGAGTGCTAAGGCATCATTGTGCCGCCGCCCTAAACTCTTATATATATCCCCGGACATTGGATTTTTGGTGGCAAGGAAATTGCGTTGTTGAACAGTGCGAATTAACGATGAATTAGTGATAAGAGGCCAAAGTTTATTGGCCGCCGAGGAAAGCGAAGAATCAAGTAATCGACGGAAAGCCTAATTACCTGCCTGCTAAGAAGTTGCAGGACGTTTGGACTACAGATATTGCTTGACAATTGAGCGATTAGAGATATATTATAATGGTTTACGACAAGATACTACATATTATTACCTATGATCCGGCTCTGCCACTTCGGATTTTTGCGAGGCAAGCTGAAATAGAAAGTGAAGTTATATACCGGCATCATTACGGGGATTTAAAGAATCGACATCAGGTAGTTTCTTTTAAATATTGATGCCGTTGGATCTTAAATTTTTGGAGGAATAATGCGTGAGTTTAGGCTGCTTATAACAGTCGTTTGTACTCTCACCTTCATCGCATTCGCCATACCCTTACATGCCGAGGCGCTCGGAGATATTAAATCGGGGGCTACATCGGCACAGATACCGACCGATGATCTATCTGCGGATCCCGGGGATAATGATGTTGCGGTACCGCCATTAGCATCTCCCTGTGAAAATTGTCCACCGAATACACCGCCGTATTTCGAAAATTGCGGTGATCAGGATACTTTCTATATCTGTCTGGGCGAGACAATCTATGATACAATTGTCGTCCTGGATGATAATCCGGATCAGGAGATAACCATAACCAGGTCCTACGGGCCGGGCATATTTATATCGACACCATCGATATCTCCAGCCTATGCTTATTATGAATATACTCCCGATATTGAGGGTGTTTTTTCGATTACCTACACGGCCGTTGACAGTGAGGGTGCTTCCGACCAACTTGTCCGGGTTTATGTTATCGGTGAGGATGAAGCACCAGTCATTATTACCAATTACCCGGATTTAACCAAATGCTGGATCGGAATGCGGATTGATTTCCAGCTTCTGACAGATGAAAACTTCAGTGATCCGATTGACTGGCAGGTTATTGAGGGTGATGCAACTATTACATCATCGGGACTGCTGTCTTTCTTTGCCTATGATGACGGTGCATATTGCTTCACAATTGAGGCTTCCGGAATTTGCGGCGCCGATACGGCCGAAGTATGCCTGAATACTGTCGATAATGATCCTCCAGAGATTATCAGTTCAGACACCACCTACTACCTGTGTGAGCCTGAGGAAATATGCTTTGATATTGAGGCTTATGACCCCGAAAACGATACTCTTACAATTACACAGATCGCGGGGCCGGGCATCTTTACCCGTCTTGATAATACTCACGGCCGAACCTGCTTCACCCCGGAAAATGTCGATTCAGCCGATTATACTTTTATATATGAAGTGGCCGACTCATGCCGGGGCGGTGTTTACAAATGCTCCACCTGTCCGCCGGGACCGCGCGACACGGTAGTTATCACGGTTGTGATGGGGCAGATGTTCACTCTTGAATGTCCGGGCGACAGCGCGGTGTTCTTGTGTGAGGAAACCACAATCGGCTTTCCGATTGGAGGTGTGCCTGCCGACGCCCAGTTGACTCTGACTCCTGCCGAGGCCTGGATTAATAATACGAAAGACACTGTTTTTATATTAGCTGACCGGACAATGCATGAGATAATCAAACTGGTTGTCGAGAGTGATTGCGGCAAGGACAGCTGTGAATTCACTCTTAATGCCGAAATGAACCAGCCGCCGGTTGTGACTCTGGGCGGGGATATAGAACGATTTCTCTGTGAACCCGAAGAAATCTGCATAGATATTCTCGATTTCTTTGATGTGAACGATAATATTATTGACACTATTATTTCGCCTGAAGGCGCTGTATTTGACAATATCAACGGTAGAATCTGCTTCACTCCTACAGAATCGGGCGAGTATGCGGTTATCCTTAAGGCTGTTGATGAATGCCAGGCGGAAGCAATTTCATCGGCAACCGTTACCGTTCAATTCAACAGTCCGCCTCAGGTTTTCGCCCCTGATACATCTATTTTCTTATGCGACCTACCGGTGATGCCGATTTGTATCAGCGATTCGATCTACGATCCTGACGACAATATCAGTTTTATTGAAGTTACCGGAGAAGGCGATTATTCCAACGGTTATATCTGTTTCACTCCGCAGGCGGAAGGCACTATTGAGTTTATCACGCATGTGATCGACGAGTGCGGAGTGGAGGTTTTTCATACGACCCAGGTTGAGATAATACTTAACACACCCCCTTCAATAAACAAACCGGATGATTTCACCATATTTCAGTGTGAGTGGGCCGAGATCTGCTTTACCGTTACTTTTGATGATATTGATGACAACTTCGTGATGGCCTCGGTGTCCGCGCCGGCCTCATATAACCCGCAGGACAACCTGGTTTGTTTCACACCTGACGGTCCCGGGGTTTATGAAATTGAAATAACCGCTCTTGATGAGTGTACATCAGTAGTAGATACGCTTAAAGTAACGGTTGAAACCGGCACCGCTGCGGTAATAGAATGCCCGACCGACCCGATATATGAAAACCTGTGCGGCGCGGGAAGGATCTGTTATGACCTTCCGATTACGCCGGATCATGCCGTAATTAATATCGAAGGTGGGACAGGGAACGCTATTTATGAAAACGGGCAGTTATGCTTTGATGTTGAAACCTCAGGTATATATGAATTTACCGTTACTGCCGAAGCTGAATGCGGCGGTGACGAATGCGTGCTTACATTTGACGTCACGGTCGATGAAGCGCCTTATGTCGAATGTCCTAACGACACCGCTGTAACCCTCTGTGATCTAGGTGTGGTTTGTTTGCCGATAACCATAGAGCCGGAAAACGCCGTAATCTTGATCGAGCCGTACGGGATTCTGGACAATGGCAATATCTGTTTCTTTGCCGATGAATCGGAAGTGCATGAAATCACTGTCACCGCAACTACGGAATGCGGACAGACATCATGTACCTTTACGGTTGATGTGCATATGAACGAGTTACCCATCGTTTCGACCGAAGATGTATCATACTTCGATTGTTTTTCCGAAACAGAACATGCATTTGCGATTACAGCCACGGATGCCGAAGATGATGACCTTATCTTTGCGCTTCTTTCTCCATACGGCAGTATCAATTCCGAAACAGGGGAGATAACCTTTATTCCTGACACAGCCGGTGTTTATTGCTTCGACATTGAGGTCTCTGACGACTGTGGAACCGTACCCGGTACAGTATGCGCAACTGTCGAATTCAATCATGACCCGGTGGTTGTCTCCGCGCCGGATACAACCGTTACCTCCTGTGTGGCCGCCGAGGTATGTTTTGAAGTTGATGTAAGCGACGAGGATGATAACATTGCGTCCATTAAAATAATCAATTATGAAAATGCCGTCTATAATGAGGGCACGGTCTGTTTCGTGCCAAGCGGGAGCGGCACATATACGATAATTACACGGGCGACCGATGAATGCGGCGCTTATGATGAAGATACCACGGTTGTCACAGTTGAGATCGGGGATGTCTTCACGCTGGAATGCCCCGGCGACCAGTTACTGTTTATCTGTGAGCCGGATACGCTCTGTTTTAATATCGGCGGCATCCCGACCGGTGCGGCGGTTGATATTTTCCCACCATCAGCCTGGTTTGATTATGAGACAAACTCAGTATGTTTCTATACCAACTGTTCGGTCCAAAAGAACCTTAAAGTGGTTGTCGAGGGCGAGTGTATCAAGGATAGCTGTATGTTCACGGTCGATGTAACCTTAAACTTTGCGCCTCTGGTTATAATGGCTCCGGATACGAGCCTGATTTTGTGTGAACCGGAGGAAATCGCCATTCCGGTAGCCATTGGCGATCTCAATTATAATATCGATACGGTTATCGTCTCCGAAGGCGCTACCTACAACATGATTACCGGTATGATATATTTTACTCCCACCCAGACCGATAATTATATGATTATCGTCCGCGTCATTGATGAGTGTCTGGCCTACGACGATGATACCACGCTGGTATCAGTTGTAATCAACGCGCCGCCGGTGGTGACCATGCCGGATGAGGCTGATTTCTTCCTGTGCGAGTTGACCGAGGTTTGTTTCGATCAGGTGACAATTTTCGATGATAATGATGCCATAATCGATTATGAGGTTTCACCATTCGGAACTTATGATCCGCAATCCGGCAGAGTGTGTTTCCTGCCGCCTGATAGTGGGATATACGAAATAGTTTTGACCGTCACCGATCACTGCGGCGCCACCGACAGTGATACAACCGTAGTTCATGTCGGGCTTAACAGCGCCCCGGTGGTCATCTCCGCTCCTGACAGCAGTCTGACGATTTGCGAGTCCGCCGAGATATGCTTCCCGCTTACCTATGACGATATTGACGGGAATATTGAATCGGTATCAATAACCGAAGGTGGCAGTTTCGCCAATGATACAATCTGTTTTATCGCCGATGAACAGCGCACCTATGAGATTATTACCATGGTGACAGATATCTGCGGCGCTGTCGGGGTTGACACGACGGTAATACATGTAACCCTTAATTCTCCACCGGTTATTACGTCACAGGACGATTTCGAGGTTTCGTTGTGTGAATTTGAGACGATATGTGTCAGTATCGAAAGCTATTCAGATGTTGACGGGAATATCAACTCAATTGTGCCGAATGTCGGCACATACAATCCGCAGACTGATTCGGTATGTTTTCTGCCGGATACGGTCGGTGTTTATACCATAATCACCACTATAACCGATACCTGTGAAACCTCTGGCGTCGATACCACCCTGGTTACCGTAACTATGGGGCCGGTGGCGGAAATTGACTGTCCTGATCCGACCAGCTTCTTTCTCTGCCAGCCGGAAATTGTCTGTGTGGATTTACCGATATATCCTGCCGATGCCGTTGTCACTGTTCCTGACGGTGTAACTTATGAAAACGGTCAGCTTTGTTTCAATGCCACGGAATCCGGAACATTCCCGGTTAATGTGCTGGCTTCGGCCGAATGCGGCGATGATGAGTGCACGGTTATATTCGAGATTGAAATCGGCGAGTCGGCGCAGTTAACCTGTCCGGACGATACTGCCGTATTCCTTTGTGAACCGATTCAGATTTGCCGCACAATCGGAGTGGCGCCGCCCGAGGCTGTTGTATCGGTTTCAGATTTTGCCACATATGATAACGGGGAGGTTTGCTTCACTCCGGATACGGCCGGTCATTATCTGATTGACGTTTCGGCGTCGGCCGAATGCGGCGATGACGTCTGCAATTTTGCCGTCGATGTTGTCTTTAATTCGACGCCAACTGTCAATGCCGGAGAGGACACCTCGTATTTTCAATGTGTATTCGAGGAAATCTGCCGCAAGGTTACACTTGCGGATATTGATAATAATATAGACCATGTAACGGTAACCCTTCACAGCACCGGCGAACCGTTTGGAATTTTCAATCTGGCAGATTCCACAGTTTGTTTCACTCCCCCTGATGTCGGTATTTATTGTCTTGATATTACCGTGTATGACGAGTGCGGCGAGTCCGCAGTCGATGATATATGTATCGAAATAACCACCGGCGAGGTTGCCGAGATAGAATGCGCGGCCGAACCGTATGAATACCACCTCTGCACACCGGAAGATATTTGTATCCCTCTGATCGTGACGCCGGAAACAGCCGAAGTTTCGGTTTCTTTCGGGAACTATGCCAATAATGAAATATGTTTCACTGCCGATACGGCCGGTGTTTACGTAATCGAGGCAATTGCCGAAGAAGCTTGCGGCTCGGACACCTGTGAAGTGGTTGTGAATATTATCTTTGATGATTACGCCGAAATTATCTGTCCGGATTTGCCCACTTCGGTGACTCTTTGCGAACCGGATTCGGTCTTTGTGCCGCTGGTCATAAATCCGGTTTCTGCCAATGTAAGCGTATCTCCCGAGGGCATGTATGATTTCAGCCGCCATGTGCTTGGATTCGAGGCCGACACCGGCGGTGTATATATGCTTACCGTCATTGCCGAGGCCCCCTGCGGTGCGGATACCTGTCTGATTGAGATTGATGTATCAATTATCGGCATACCTGAAATTACCTGTCCGGATGATATTGATACCATGGTTTGCATACCCGAAACCAGCGAGATATGTGTGCCCGTAATTATTGAGGGAGCCGATTTTACGGTGGAAGTACTGCCCACTGGTATCTTCAGTGGCAATGAAGTCTGTGTCCCGATTAACGGGCCTGATACTTATACTATTACGGTTACCGCATCATCAATATGCGGGAGTAATGAATGCACTTTCGATCTGGTGGTTCGTGAAAATCTCGCTCCGGAACTGGTCGTACCTGCCGATACGGTGCGGATACCCTGGTGCGAAGACGACGAAGGTACTATCTGTATAGACGGTATTTTCGCCACCGATCCCGAGGGCGATCCGATAACATTGTCTCTTTGCAGTAGTGAGGGGCTGTTTGAGTTGACCGGGGATGACAGTGGCCAGGTTTGCTTCACACCGCAGGCTTACGACACGACATATACATTCTGCATGTCAGCGGCTGACTGGTGCCAGGAGGTCATGGATACTTTTCATGTAAACCTCTATCCATCGGCAGTCTGCTCGGTATGTGTCGTGGTTTCCATCGAGACCGATACCTGTTATAATGTCGGACAGCGGATTCCGGTGAATATAAAAGTCCAGACTAATGACCCTATCGCCGGTTTTGACCTGCTTATTAAATACGACGAATCGGTCACAGACCTCTATGCCGTGACTCAGGGTGATGCTATCGACGAATGGGAATCATTTAGTTTCCGGAGAGGTGCGTCAGCCGGCTGTCCCAGTTGTCCGGATGGAGTTGTCCATATTGTCGGCATCGCCGATATTAATAATTCTACCCATCCACCAGAGGAACAGTTGACACCCAATGGTATCCTGGCCCGACTGACCATGCAAATTGCCAATAACCAGAGCCTGGGCGGAATGTATATACCAATGAGTTTCCTCTGGCTTGACTGCACAGATAACAGTCCCTCGGATTTAACCGGTATGAAGCAGTATGTTGATTTAAGGATATACAATTCATATGGCTATCTCAAATGGGAAGAATTTGATGAGGTTCATTACCCCGAATCAAGCCGACCGGCATATCTGGGCACTCCTGATAGCTGTATGGTGGGCGACAAGGTTACCCCGGTACGCTGTGTTGAATTCTACGATGGCAGTATCTGCGTGATTCATCCCGATGATATCGACGCCCGAGGTGATGTAAATCTCAACGGTATTGCTTATGAAATCGCCGATGCCGTGGTGTTGACCAACTTCTTCATTTACGGTTTCGATGCCTTTACGGTAAACATTGCCGGACAGACGGCGGCGTCGGATGTCAATGCCGACGGCATGGCGCTGACGATTGCCGATCTGGTTTATCTTATACGCGTTATCACCGGTGACGCCGACCCGCTGCCGAAACTGACTCCATACGAAAGCCCGGTCGCTCTTGGAACGATTATTGATGGCGACAAGTTATCGCTTTCATTAAGAACGCAGTATGATGTTGGAGCCGGACTGCTGATCTTCGAGCATGACGGCATTAACCCGGAAATGCTGCGATTGGATGATGCTCCGCCGGGAATGGAGATGATATATTCGGTAACTGAGCGAGAAATTCGCATCCTGTTCTACAGTATGGAAAAAGGCGTCAAGCTGGACGCCGGCGAGTTCAACCTGCTTAATATGACTTATTCAGGAGATGGCTCGATACGGCTGATTGAAGCTGAACTGGCCGGATACTACGGACGTGTCCTTAAAACCGATATTAACGATGCCATGGTACCGACCGAGTTCACAGTGGCGCAGAATTATCCCAACCCGTTTAATCCGTCAACCACGATTGAGATGGCCCTGCCGCAGGCCGGGCAATGGAGCCTGAATATATACAATGTCACCGGTCAGCTGGTACGGCGCTTCAACGGTGAGAACAGGGCGGGTAGGGTAGCCATTTACTGGGATGGCTGTAATGAAGCTGGTGGCCAGGTGGCTTCCGGCATATATCTTTATAAAGCTGAGTTCGATGAGCATGTCATCAGTAAGAAAATGATAATGCTGAAATAAATTAATCCCCGCTTTATTCCTTCAAAAGGTCGGCCGGACTCACATTCGGCCGGCTTTTTATTTGTGGTATTTTTCGCCGGAAATAATAGAAAAGGCGCGGTACAACTGCTCCAGCAGAACCGGGCGGATAAGCTGGTGCGACATTGTCATAGGGGAGAGGGAGAGGATGTCCCGGCTTTTTTTCAGGATGCTTTTGTCAATTCCATAGGCGCCGCCGATTATGAATTCACAACTGCCATGACCTGCATTCATCAGGCCCGAGATGTACTTTGCAAATTGCATAGAGTCAACTCGAGTGCCTCTGTCTGACAATGAAATTGCGGGGCCGGAACCGAGATGTTTTTCAATTAACGGCGCCTCCCGTCGGAGCACCTCCGGGGCGTCGATACTTTTTGTTTTTTTTATTTTCCGGGTATAAATGATCGATACCGAGGCATGTTTTTTAATTAGCTTCAGATAGTGAGCGATGCCGTCATTAACCCATGCCTCTTTATTTTTGCCGACTGCTATAATTCTGATTTTAAACATCAACCACTGACAGATTTTATGTATAATCGACGGCTGCGCGGACCGTCATACTCGCAGAAATATATTGCCTGCCAGGTACCCAGAACCAGTCGGCCGCCGGATACTATTACCTGGAGTGACGGGCCGGTCAGTGATGATTTGATATGCGCGTCGGAGTTGCCCTCGGCGTGTTGGTAGCCGTCCCGCTGAGGGAATTCACGGCGCAGTTTATCGAGAATGTCCCGCTTTACCGTAGGATCGGCGTTCTCGTTAATTGTTACCGCCGCCGTGGTGTGAGGGACAAACAGCGTTATCACCCCTTCGTCAAGACCGTGCTTCTGCACGAAATCGGCGATAACCGACGTTATATCGAGCAGTTCTTCACGATGATGCGTTTTGACTGAAACTTCCTCAAGCATTGAATAATGCCTCCGCATAACTATCGGCATCGAACAGTTGTAAATCCTCGATAGCCTCGCCGATCCCGATGAATTCAACTGGCACCGACAACTCCTCGGATATGGCCACGATAACCCCACCCTTGGCGGTACCGTCAAGCTTGGTAACTACCAGGCCGTCGCACCCAACCGCCTCCATGAAGATTTTCACCTGAGAGAGGGCGTTCTGGCCGGTGTTGCCATCAATTACCAGATGCGCCTGAATCTGTTTGGCAGGTACCACTTTCTCGGCAACACGGCGGATTTTTTTAAGCTCTTCCATAAGGTTAGCTTTGGTGTGAAGCCGACCGGCGGTATCAATAAGAAGAATATCAACACCCCGGGATTTGGCTGCGGATACGGCATCAAAGGCGATTGCGGCTGGGTCGGCCCCAGTCTGGGCGCGGATAATATCCACGCCTGACCGCTCCGCCCAGATTTCAAGCTGCTCCACGGCGGCCGCCCGGAAAGTATCGCAGGCGGCAATCATGACTTTACGGCCGGTTTTCTTGAAATAATGAGCCAGTTTGCCAACCGTGGTGGTTTTGCCGCTTCCGTTGACTCCGGTGATCAGCCACACCATAGGCCGAGAGGCCGGATCAAAGACAATATCCCGTTTGTTCTTCTGCAGGATACCGGAAATGTCTGTTTTAAGAAGAGAAACCACATCCTCGTTTTCCGCCGTTTTCTCGCGTGCGGCTGTTTCACGAAGATTCTCCACGATCTTTTCGGTGGCGGATACCCCTATATCCGATTTTAACAGTAGTTCTTCAAGTTCATCCAGCAGGTCGTCATCGATTTTCCTGCCGGTAAAGACCTGCGAGATCTTTCCAAATATGGAATCGCGGGTCTTGGTCAGCGATTCTTTCAGTTTTCTGAGTTTGGATATCATAAAGATGCGGTTTCTCAGTCGGATTTCTGCTTGATATTTTGTTCTATGTTGATTTTAGGGGTAATACGTTCCTTTACAGCCTCAGGTATTTCGATATCGGAAACGTCGGGAGCATAATCGGTTTTAACAAGCGATGTATCTATTACGCCTTCATCAGTATCTTCCTGGAAGCGAACGGAGACTAACTTGGAAATACCCGGCTGTTCCATGGTGATGCCGTACATATTATCCGCTGCCTCCATGGTGATCTTATTATGAGTGATAATAATAAACTGGGTTTGGTCCGAGAAGGTTTTGATAATTTTCAGAAAACGGTGGATATTTGCATCATCAAGAGGGGCGTCGATCTCATCGAGGACGCAAAATGGCGACGGCTTGACCAGGTAGATCGCGAACAGAAGCGATATGGCCGTGAGGGCGCGTTCGCCCCCGGACATCTGGGTGATGGACAAAAGTTTCTTACCCCGCGGCCGCGCGGTTATTTCGATGGGGGATTCTAGCGGATCCTCATCACTTACCAGATGGATGTTGCAATCTCCGCCGGCAAACAGTTCGGCAAAAACTTTCTGGAAGTTTTCTCGCACTTTTTCAAAAGTCTCCAGAAATAGATTACGGGCGGTAGTGTTGATTTTGGTGATAGTTGACTGGAGAGTCGACTTGGCCTGCATAAGGTCGTTAATTTGCGCGGAAAGGAATTCCTGGCGTTCTTTGGCAGTATCGTACTCATCGAGCGCCAGAAGGTTAACCGCGCCGAAAGTTTTAATTTGCTCCCTGATTTCCCGCATTCTCGCCCTTCGCTGATCGGGCGGAATGCTCATATCGGGAATCTTTGCCTGTACTTCATTAAGATCAATCTCATACTCATCGCGGATTTTGGTTGTAATGGATCGGGTGTCGGAATCGATCTCAGCCAGCCGCAATTCAGTCTCGTGAAGCTTGGCACCGGTTTCCTCTCGCTCCTGACGCAGGACCTTAATTCTTCTTTCACGCTCATTAAGGCTGTCCTGGAGACTGGCCTGGGATTGTCGGTGACCGGTCTGTTCATCGGACATCTGTGCCCTGGCGTCAAAAATGCTCTTTAAATCTTTTTCGAGTGCGAGTGTTTTTTCATCGGTAACCCTGATGTCCTCTTCGGCGGTCATGATTTCAATCGATTTCGTCTTGATTCCGGAGTCGATTTCATAAATCAGTTCCCGGACATGTTTCAACTGGCTTTCACGCTGTTCTTTTTGACTTCGCTGTTCAACCATCCTGATCTGTAGCTGCGAGGCGCGCTCCGCCGCAGTTTCGGACTCCTGCTCAAGGTCGGAAATGCGAGCGTCGGATGAGGCTGCCGTTTTCAGCAATTTTTCTTTCTCCCGCGCCAGTTGATCGTAGTTAAGATTAAGGTCATACTGTCGGCTTTTCAGCGCTTCCAATTTCCCGGAAAGGATGCGCCGCTCGTTTTCGATCCGTCCGATATCCCGGCATATCTCCTCCAGTTTGAACTCGTTGGAGTCGAATTCTTTTTGCGTTAACGACTGTTCCTGGGTAAGAGAACTCAGCAAGGTCGTTGTTTCAAGCAATTCCGACTGTAACGCGCCCAAGCGAGCAGTTGTATGATTCTTTGATTCCTTGAGCCTGTTCAATTCTGTAGCCATGCGTTCAATAGCGCGCTCTTCCTCGGCAACCTTTTCCTTTCGTCCGAATAGTGGTATCTCATCTCTGGAACCACCGGTAATTATGGCTATATTATGATAAGCTGTGCCACTGGTGCTGACGGCGGCAAAGAAGGGCGGCAATTGTTCGAGAATGGCTTCGGCCGCATCAGGCTTTATTACCGCTGTCCTTGACAGAAGCATTTTCGCCAGTATCGATAAGTCATCGGGAATTTCGACCATATTATCCGCCCACCCGATAAAGCCTTCATGCTGAATATCCGGGCGGATAGTCTCGGTTTCGCGCGCCGATTCCAGAATCATGAATCCGGCTTTGCCTTTGCTTTCCGATTCAAGAAAGGCGATCGCCTGGTCGGCGGTGTTTCGGTCTCGACAGATTACAAACCCGGCCATCTCGCCCAGGGCGGCTTCAATGGCCTGCTCATACCCCGGCTTCGGCTTGAAACTGTCAGCCACAGTGCTGATCAAACCCGGCCAGCGATCCTTAAATTCCAGAAGGGGAGCTACGCCGGAACTGTAACCTTCATACTGGGTTATCATTTCATTTAGCAGATGATGACGAGCCTCGGCCGCCTCCAGCGACGCCGAGATATCGAATATTTTACCCGAAAATTCGTCGATCTGATTATCCAGAGCATCGGCCTCATTCGTCAATGATGTTTTTCTGTCGGTGGATTCCTTTAATTTCCGTTCTATGTCGGACAGGTTCTCCTTCAGCGAGCCAAGGATTGCCGTCAGGCCTTTTTTCCTTTCTCCGGCGGCTGAAAGTTGTTCATCCATTTCAGTGATTTTTATATTGGTTTCGCTTTCCTGCTCTTTCAGATTGGTGTCGTCTGTTTTTTCCGCGGAAAGGCATCTCTCCAGTGAGAGAAACTTTTGATTCAAATCAACGCGAATACGGCGCGCCTCAAGAACACGCTCATCAGCGGTGGCAAGGGCCGTTTCACGGACCGAGACTTCGCTGTTCATGGACTCCAACCCTTGCTCAAGCTTATCAAGCTCAGTTTTGATCTCATCAACCTGATCGGTCAGCAGTTCTCTGCGTTTGCGGTAAGCTTCAATATCAACCAGGTTTTTTTCTTTCAGGCGGTGTCCATTGTCCCGGCGTTCCCGGCCGACATTGATTTCCGTTTCGATATTATGCGCCTGTTCGGACTTTTCATAGATATGTTTAGAAATGTCCGTCAGGTTGCGGTCCAGATCGGTCAACCGCTTGCGTTCCTCTTCCTGGTCGGCGGAAAATGAATCGATTTCGGTATCATGTTGAGCGCGGATATCAACCATAGAATCCTTCTTGGATATTAGCTCGCGCCGTTCCTCCATAAGCTCATCCATAGCCAACTTGCTTAAGTAGATTTCCCATCCTTTAAGTTCCTCGGAATATTGCCGGTACCTCTCGGCTTTTTTCATCTGACGGTGAAGTGAGTTAACCTGGGTGTTAATCTCGGCAATAATGTCCTTTAGCCGCAGGAGATCCTGATCGGTGGCTTCGAGCTTGCGGACTGCGGCCTTTTTTCGGGATTTATATTTGGAAATGCCGGCCGCCTCTTCAAAGAGAAAGCGCCGATCATCGGTGCGGTCGGATAATATGGCGTCAATCATATCCTGCTGGATCATGGCGTAAATGTGCGCGCCGACACCGGTATCCATTAAAAGCTCGGTGATATCTCTCAGGCGGCAGGGAACCTTGTTTAAGAGGTATTCCGATTCCCCGGATCGGAACAGACGGCGGGTGATCTGCACTTCGCTGTATTCGGTAGGGAGAATACCCTTATGATTCTGAATGATCAGGGTGACTTCAGCCATACCCAGTGGTTTCAGATCGCGAGTTCCATTGAAAATTATCTCCTCCATTTTGGAGCCGCGAAGAAGCGATACTTTCTGTTCACCCAGAACCCAGCGGATAGCATCGAGGATATTGGTTTTGCCGCATCCGTTGGGGCCG
>DAOWOO010000436.1 GCA_030642025.1 Candidatus Zixiibacteriota bacterium
ATCGAAGCGGGAGTCCTGAAAGTAGCCGACGCGACAGACATTACCAAAGGCCGTTCCCGGATTCCCTTTGAAGCGGGAAAAGTAAATATCCATTCCGTGTCCGCCCAGGCTGTGGATAGTGTAAACATTATAAAGGGGACAAAAAAACCGGTATGCATTGAAATCAAGCTGGCCAATTCAGCCGGCATTTTTCAAATTGATGAATTGTTACGGAACAAGTTGGAAAATTCACCTCTGGGACCTTTTGTGGAAGTGACTGCGAAGATTGAAGGGGAAGCGGAACGCAGATTGTTTGATTCATTTACTATATAGATCAAGTCTGGTACATCAGCGAGAAATCAGATGAGGAGAAGGCTGTATGACCACCGAAATACAGATTATCGATGTAGATAATGTAGACTCGATAGATTGGCCGTCGAATGAGGGATCAGATTATGCGAGAAGACATGTGGTCTCTTTCATTAAAAACGGCTCGCTCTTCTATATGGATAATGCCGATGTCAAGGTTATGGCCTTGATGGTAGACGATCTTCTGATGCCGCTTGTGTTGGCCGAGAGAAATTATAACGATTCAAATGTGTGTTCAATCTACACACATTACGTGAAATACGCGGTGGAGGAAATCGGGAAGTTAGACAACCGACCCTTGGTATGGCTGTTGAAGGCATGCTCCCTGCCTTTTGCCCTGATTTTGAAAGCGGGCCGGGTTGATAAAGTCATATATGTGAATAACTGGCTTTTCCCCACGAATCCCTGCCCTGAATTATCGCCGGAACAGGTTGGGGCAATTACGTCCGCCCTGAAACTCAGATACCCGGGTTATGCGATTGTCTTCCGGTCTGTCAACACATATACCTGTAAGCCCATTTTTGATTCTCTCCGGAGAAATGGCTATCGGATGGTTCGGAGCCGGCAGATCTATATTCTGGATCCTGCCAGGAAGGCATATTGGAAAAATAAAATGGTGAAGCACGATCGCAACTTATCGAAAAGAATGGGATATGAAATCGTGGATGCCGACCGGTTAACTGAGGCTGATGTACCGATACTGACTGAGCTATACCGTAATCTTTATCTGAAGAAACACTCTTTATTCAACCCTCAGTTGAATGAGAATTTTTTCCATCTGATGCTCAAAGAAAGGATATTAGAGATTAAAGCGCTGCGAAAGAATGGCAGGATTGACGCCTTTTCCTGTTGTTATTCTGACAAGAAAGTCATGATAGCCGGGTTTGGCAGTCACGATACACAAATACCTCAAAAAGTTGGGTTGCATCGCCAGGATTCTTTGGCCACGATGACCGAAGCGGAGAAGAGGGGACAGTTGTTGAACCTGAGCGCGGGTGCAGGTACATTCAAGATGTTTCGAGGCGCTGAGCCCTGCACCGAATATGATGCCGTATATGACGATCATTTGCCATTTCACCGGCGTCTTGCGTGGTGGTTTCTCAAATCCGCTCTGGATGTCTGGCAGTATGCGGCATCTTTCCTGATGCACAACGGGAGATCTTAACGGCGATGGTGGAGCGCTCGCAAAGCAGTTTCTATTTTACCAGTTCGTGGAACTCACGAATCAGTTGCAGCAGCCGTCGCCTTTTGACCTTCTCCGGCACCTTGCCCGGCAGCTTTGCCGCCACAATTTGGGGTCGGTCGTCATATTTGAACACTTTTAAGTAATAAAAATCAACCGTTCTCAGGAAATCAAGCGTGGCGTTAAAGTCCTCCGCCGTTTCCCCCGGGAAACCCACCATAACATGGGTACCGATGCGAACGCCAGGAACGGCCTTTTTCAAGGCGAGTATATGTTCCCGCACCTCGGAAGCAGAATGCCTTCGTTGCATGAGTGAGAGGATTTTTTCGCTACCGGACTGAATTGGCATGAGGATATAATCGATTTTCTCCGC
>DAOWOO010000276.1 GCA_030642025.1 Candidatus Zixiibacteriota bacterium
GGGGGGAAGGGCAAAACCGGTTTCGATTTTGGAGGTAACAGGTTTGATATTTATTCCCGCCATGATCGCGAAACCATTATAGTTGGTATAAAACGGTTCGGAGATTATAACCTCATCACCCGGATTCATACAGGACATGAAGGCAAATACGATCGCCTCAGAACCACCGGTGGTGATGATTATTTCGGTATGATCGATATTGATGTTATACTTTTGATAATATCCAGCCAGTTTACGTCGATAGGATTCGATGCCGGCTGAATGGCTGTATTCAATCACCTTTAAATCATTATTTCTGATATGATCTAGGGCCACCTCGGGCGTTTCAATATCCGGCTGACCGATATTGAGATAATATACGACGCGTCCTTTTTTCTTCGCGGCTTCGGCGTACGGTACCAGTTTCCTTATCGGTGATTCCGGCATTTGCAGGCCCCGCGCGGATATATTCGGCATTTTATTCATACCTCCTCTTAGAGCGATTTCACAAAATAACTATTCCCGCCAAGAGCGTTATCCTCTCTTTAAACGGGTATTTTTTCTCGTTGAAACGCGGCTCCGATAAATCCGGCCTTGTTGCCCAATTTGGCCCGGACGACTTTTAAGTCCACGGCCGCGTTGGGCAAAACTCGTGCCTTCAGCAATCTTTTAATCAAACCAATATACCCGGCTCCGCCGGCGTCGGCAATACCGCCGCCAATCACCACGACCTCCGGGTTCAACAGGTTTACCACCGCAGCCAGGCCGGATGCCATATAATCAGCCTGCGTCTCAACCGCCTTCACGGCTACAGAGTCATTAGCTTTATAATAATAGAAAATGTCTTTCACTGTTAGGCTTTTTTTCTCTTGAATAAGTTTTGCAAAAGCGCTCTTTTTCTTCGCCTTGCCCGCCAACGTCCGCGCGCTTCTTAAGAGTCCTGATAAGGAGGCATACGGCTCCAGACAGCCTTTTTGACCGCATTTACATTGTCTGCCGTCCTTGATGATGGGGATATGGCCGAACTCTCCGGCGCTGTATGATTTTCCGGTCACGAGTTTCCCATCGACGATTACAGCCCCGCCGATACCGGTCCCGATTGTTGTGCAAAACACATTTTTATATCCCCGCGCACCGCCGAACATCACCTCCGCCAGCGCCATAAGATTGGCGTCATTACCGACATAAACCGGAAGTTTGAGATGTTTGGAAAGGTGTGCGGCCAACTTCGTACCCTTCCAGTCGGGGATATTGGGGGAAAGACCGAGGATTGTTCCTTTATCCGAATCCACTGTCCCGGGAGAGCCGACGCCGAGATAGGGGACACGCAATTTATTCTCGCGGGCATACAGCAATAACTCCCGGGCGCATTCCTTCAGGTTCTCCAAAAGTATGTCATGCCCCTTGCTTACCCGGGCGGGTTTGCTGCGATAAACAATTATCCCGCCGGATGAATCGGCCAGGCCGTATTTTATATCGGTGCCGCCTAAGTCTATTCCCGCGTATGCTTTCATTTTATCCGCATTAATTGGAAATGTGTTATTCCAGGATAGAGATTCTCAGTTTTAACTAATCAAGGAAACTGACATCCAGCAGTTTGCTTTTATATTCCTCGTTTTCCATCAGCCGTTTATAAACATTCCAGGCAGTAATAAGATCCTGCACTGCCAAGCCGACAGAATCAAAAACGGTTATATCGTCCTCAGACCTGCGCCCGTTCTTTTCGCCAATTATAATTTCGCCCAATTCCGCCTGAATATCAGCGCGGGTGATCTCTCCCATATGAAACGGCACATTAATCTCGCCGAAATCCGAGGCCTTGTCCCAATCGTCGACAACCGTGATCGCCTTTTTCAATATGCTTGACGACATTTCCTGCCTGCCCGCGGTATCGGCGCCGATGGCGTTGATATGTGTACCCGGTGAAACAATCGAATCGTTAAACAGCGGATTGCGGGCAGACGTGGATGTATTTACAATGCCACACCCGGTTACGGCTCCCGCAGTTTCATCAACTATCTCCACCTCAACACTATGACCGGAAGTACAATATTTGGCGAATAACTCGGAATGTTTGCGGATGATATCATAGACCTTGATCTTTTTAATTTCCGGATGGACTATCATCAGAGCATCAAATAGGGCTCGCGCCTGCTTTCCCGCGCCTACAAACCCGACAACATTGACCGTTTTATTGGCCATATAGCGGGCCGCGATACCCCCGGCGGCGCCGGTCCTCATATTGGAAATATAAGTACCGTCAACAACGGCAATCAGAAAACCACTTTTGGGGTCGATTAGGAGGATTGTTGCTATTTTAGTGGGGAGATCCAATTTATAATTATCAGGATGATCACTATTAGCTTTGACACCCGCAATTGGATATTCCGGTATATAAGCCGGTGTACTTCTGATATCGCCATTATATTCCTCTATCGTTAGAAATGTCCTGGCCGGCATTTGGAATTTTTCATGCCCGAAAAGCCTGAAGGCGCTTTCCACCGATTCAATACAGGATTCCATATCCAGCACCTTGGCGACATCGGATTTCTTAATCAGATAAGTTTGCACACACTCCTCCTCAGATAAATTAGTATTAGACTATCATAATAACATAATTCTCAAACCCAAGTCAACTTGAACTTATTTCATGATATGAAAAGAAATCCGCCTTAATAATCCATAATCCGCTCGATTTTACATAATTTCTGCCATTATAACCCTGATATAGTAACCATAACCGTTTAGAAACCAGGCAAATTGCCGATATTTACAATGATAGTGCGGATTTGGTACAATTTAAAGATTTTTGCGGGTTGACAGGATGGATATTGCTACTATTATCGGGCTGCTCCTGGGTCTTGGGGCTATTATAATATCATTTATCTGGGAAGGCGGACACATAGAAATGGTTCTGGCGGGTCCGGCCATGTTTATCGTCATCGGCGGTACGGTCGGAGCCTCCATGGTAACCACCTCACTGGATACCATCAGGCAAATCCCCAGATATCTCAAAATCGCCTTTTTCGGAAAATCGCAGGATCACGGCGAAACCATCAAACTGGTCGTCAGGCTGGCCGAACGCGCCCGTCGGGACGGCATTCTCGGCTTGGAGACCAAACTCAAAACCATCACCAGTTGCGTTGACTACTATGGAGTTACCTATATTTGCAGATACATCAGCAGGGAGTGAAGCGTCAAAAGCATCTTGGTCTTCAAAATCACTTATTCTAACGGCCTGAGCACCTCTGTAAGCAAGTCTTTGCACTTCTCCACCTAAGAAGTCTAACGCTTTCTCAAACCTCTTTAGATTGAAGCTGAGCTTATTAGAGAACTCAAAGGGTTGAGTAGGCGCATCGTTTGCCAAGAGTAAGATCAACTTGTGACCCGATGTCAAATTGGCAGCAAGTTGAATACTACCTCCACC
>DAOWOO010000158.1 GCA_030642025.1 Candidatus Zixiibacteriota bacterium
CGCTGGTGCATCAGTTTAATTACTCCGGCCGGGATGTGCTTATCGCTGTCTTTGATGCCGGTTTTAACCTGAATCTCCCGGTGTTTGATTCTATTAAGATTATCGACACTTTCGATTTCGTAAATAATGATCCCTCGGTGTCGAGCCTGATACCCGCTGAAGTTGATCACGGCACATCGGTTCTCTCAGTAATTGGCGGATTTGCCGAGGGGACGCTGATCGGCGCGGCCTACAACGCTGGTTATCTACTGGCTGAGACCGAGGACTATGCTAATGAAAATATCACCGAGGAATACAACTGGATCGCCGCCGCCGAGTGGGCCGATTCTCTAGGCGTGGATATTATTAGTTCGTCAGTGGGCTACCTGGACTGGTATGACTACCCCGATATTAACGGTCTTACCGCACCTATAACCGTCGCCGCCGATATCGCTGTCTCGCGGGGAATTTCAGTATTCAATTCGGTCGGCAACGAACGCGGTTGCGGGAATCCTGACAACTGCTTTTTCTATGCCACCCCGCCGGCTGATGGCTTTGGAGTTATCGCCGTGGGCGCGATTGACAGTCTCGGCAACATTGCGGGATTCTCATCATCCGGCCCAACCTACGACGGCCGTATAAAACCTGATTTGGTGGCTATGGGCGTCTCTGTTTTTACAGCCATTGAGGATGGGAGCTACCGCCGTCGCGGAGGTACTTCATTCTCCGCACCTCTGGCGGCTGGAACGGCGGCCTTGATGCTTGATGTCGATTATTCCATGACTCCGGGTGAAATAAAAGAAGCGCTAATCCGGTCAGCTGATAGGTATGACAGCCCCGACACCCTTTATGGATACGGCCTTTTCGATGCGTTCAGGGCCTCACGTATTCTGAAGATTGTGCCGCATGAAAAGGTTGTCATTCCTGTCGGACAATGGAGAGAAATTGCCTTTGAATACAGCAAACCGTTAAATTCCTTTGCGGAATTGGCCGCCGAAAACATTCCCGTAACAGCCGAGTTTACTCACGACTGGACATCGTATGGTGGAACCGGGTCGCTTTATTATTTCGGTCTCGCCGAGGATATCGGCACATATAATGTCAACATTATCCTGACTTTGGATCGGACTGGAGAACCACTTCTGGCCGATACGATGGCATTTCCGTTAAGGGTAGCCTATAGACCGGGTATCTCAGCCGGGCCTAATCCGTTTACCGATTCACTGACCATTTATCTCACTCCGGCCGCCGGGGAGTTAACCGATATTTCAATCCACACCATGACAGGAGAGAAAGTTCGAACCGATTTTACCGATACATATAATAGAGGAAATGGGACAATAGTCTGGGATGGAACCAATAACCGCGGGATTAAAGTAACACCAGGGGTTTACATTGTGGTAGTACGAACCATCTGGACGGTTGAAAAGATAAAAGTGTTTAAAAAATAGGCGCTCCGTATGACACCCAAGACTGCCCGATCGGGCAGCGTGTTGCAGACCCAACGGCGATGTGCCGTTTTTAAAGTAGATCGTTCAGGTCACTTTGTATATATTGACGCTCTCAGCGAACAACTTTTCGGACTTCCCTTGGAGAACCTTTATGCCCGCAGCATTGAAGAGTTCCTCGATGAAAAGTCATTTTTAGTTTTACAGAAAATATTCAGCCGCAGCCGCAGTTTTGAAGTGGTCTATGAGCCGGTTGATCTTGTTTTCATAAATTCTGACAACCGGCCGTTACGGCATAAGGCGGTTGTTTCGTTGAATTTTTCGGCCGGCAACCCGGCCAACTATCAGGTAATAGTTATACCTGAAGAGGAAGTTGAATCTCAACGGGTGGAAGTGTACAACGATGGTTCCGGTGATACCCGGGTTACGAATCACCTGATAGAATTTATCTCAAATACTGACCCGGATGTTCGGTGGAATGAACTTGTTGATATCCTGCTGGAACTTCCAGCGGTTAGACAGGCCGGATTGTATTTATATGACAATGATAGACTAACCCTTCTGGCTTCAGCCACAAGAAGACCGTATTCCGGAATCGGGATTGATTTTTCGATTACCGGCGAAAGCCATCTGACGGCTGCTTGTTCACTCAAGCCGTACACTATAAAACAGTCTGAAAATTGTATCGAGTATGCTTACCCATTAATTGGCGGTGATCGCTGCTGGGGATTACTGCGATTAATTCTGGCTGAGGAGGATTTACCGGATTATACATTCATAGAGAACATTTGCGCATTTATCGGCAATGTCATTGGGCATTTTACAGGTAAGGAAGAAAGTAGGGTCGCATCACAGATAGGGGATGATACAATTATTCCGGCCTTTATAGCCAAAACCGGTGAGCATACGGCCAGAATCGGGGAATCTATTGAATCGCTTTCGGCACAATTCGATAGGGAGTTGAAAGGATACGGCCGGGAATATCTTGATACTCTCCGGGGCAGCCATGTTTTTCTTGCCAGGGCCGCTGATCGGATTGGGAGGATGCTTGAGTTATCCCGTGATATTCAGTTTTCCGAAAGTGTTGATCTGAACCGAGTCGTCCGCGATGTTCTCGATCATCTCGGAGTGGAATACCCGTCCGTGCGGGTTCGATTGAACGACTTCAGCCTGCCGGTGATTAACACCGACAGCCATGTCGCTCGTGAAATAATCAAATCTGTTCTGGAAAACTGCTTTCAGTTTAGAAATCCCGCGGAGCTTCTTGAAATCGACATTAATTGCGTAAAGAATAATGACAAACTGGAACTCGGTATTTCCGACAACGGACCCGGGATTCCCGATAATACGGCAGACAGGGTTTTCGAGCCGTTTTTTGCCAGAACGGTGTATGTCGGCAGTCACGGTTCCGGGTTGGGACTGGGACTGACCGTAGCCGGCCGATTGGCCCAACTGCTGGGTGGTGAAGTAAGGCTTTCCCGCGGCACGAAGGGGGCTTCCTTTATTATAGAATTACCGCTATAGGCCGCTACTTAAGAGGATATTGTGGAGAATCCGATAAAAGTACTCATACTTGATACAGATGGCAAATCGCATGATCTTCCGCATGAGTCTGGAGCCGCCGGTATCGTCAGCCGGACGTACGTCAATAATGTTTCGGATTTTATAGCGGCGACATCTTCCGGCTCGTATGACATACTCAGATTAGATGGGATTGATTCTCTGTCCGGTACACTGAAATCGGTAAGGAAACTCAATTCCCCCAAAAGACCCGATTCATTTCCGTCTGCCGACAGGGTTATTCCGCGAAGAAAAAATATGATATGTTCTGAAGGATCCGGGTTCGGAAAACTTCGGGAAATAAAATTGACTAGGCAATCCGAAAGCCCCCCGGTATTAAACCGAAATGAACTTCGAATAGTATCGCAGACGGCCGCGACATTGTCGCATGAGATAAACAATCCGTTGATGACCATCAGCGCCAACGCCGAAATGGTTTTAAGCAAGGAAAGCGATCTCGGCCACGATGTTAAGGAAAAGGTCAGAATCATAGCATCCATGGCTGACCGTATCAGAAAGGTCACCCACTGTCTAATGGATCTGGAGCATTTGGAGTATCGCAATACTGCAAATGGACCAATGATTAATCTGAATCCGGGCAATAATAATAACAGTTCGGTACCCATAGACAGGGTACAAAGCCGAGTAAAAAATATATCGCTTGACAAGAAAAGCGGCGACCATATATTGGTCAAACGCTTATAATGGGGCCGTAGTTCAGTTGGGAGAACGCTTGACTGGCAGTCAAGAGGTCAGGGGTTCGAACCCCCTCGGCTCCATATTTTTATTGGCCTTTTTTAAATGCTCTATTTCTGGGTAATACTTGCATATTTGATTATCCTCATCGGTGTCGGTGCATACCGGTCTAAATTCGTCAGGACACAGGATGATTTTATGGTCGCCGGACGGCGGCTCTCCACCGGTGTGCTGGTGGGAACGCTTCTGGCCACCTGGATAGGCTCCGGGTCAATTATCGCCGGGGCGGGACTGGCCTATAATAAAGGTTTTTCCGCGCTCTGGTTCGATGCCGGAGTCTGGCTGGCCATTATCATTCTGTATCTGATTGCCGGGCGAATCCGCCGGTTCGCGAAGTACACCGTTCCCGACATACTCGAAGCCCGTTATAACAGCGCCGCCCGTGTTCTCGGTACTATCGTGACAATTATTGCCTATACCGCTATTGTCAGCTATCAATTCAAAGCCGGGGGAATGGTGTTAAACCTCGTTACCGGTATTTCCGTCGATCAGGGAATAATTATTACGGCGCTTTTTGTGATCGGTTATACCGTTCTGGCCGGAATGATATCGGTGGCGTACACCGATGTGGTCAACGGGATCATAATGATAATCGGTCTTTTTATTGCTCTGCCATTTTTATGGAATAACGCGGGTGGCTGGGATGGTATCGTGGCCGCCCTGCCGGAGTCGCATTTCCGGCCGTTAGGGGAGATGACCTTAATGGATGCCTTCGCCTATTCTCTTCCGACCATGCTGCTGCTTCTGGGTGAGTCGGGGATGTACCAGAGATTCTTTTCGGCCAGGGACCCCGGTACCGCAAAAAGGGCTGTGATTGGCTGGATTTCCGGGACTATAATAATCGAAACCCTGATTGTCGTCCTGGCCATAATTGGAAGCGCTCTCTTTCTGACAATTGACTCCGAAATGGTGATTCTTCACTCAGTCCGGTACGGTGTTCCGTCTATTGTCGGCTGTCTACTTCTGGCGGCCATTGTGGCGGTCATTGTTTCGACGGCTGATTCATTTCTTCTGGTTCCCGCCACCAACCTGATTCGAGATATTTATCAGCGTTTTATAAATCCC
>DAOWOO010000347.1 GCA_030642025.1 Candidatus Zixiibacteriota bacterium
GGGCTTTTTTATGAATATGAAAATAACCCTGCTGATGCTGGTGGTATATGCTCTTTTATTATCATCGGGTGTTTTCTTTGTCAACATGTTCGGGATGATGGGGCAGAATCTTATCGGAACCGGGGCGCTGATCCTGCTTATCGGCAAAGGAATAATCATAACCCTCATTATTCTGACGGCTTCGATATTCTCCGATGCCGCTCGGGCGGCCGCGTCGGCAAATCCTGATAAAATCTTTAAAGAGGTATTAAAGATTGCCTCAGGTTACTTCAAACCGAATTTTACCGGACTGATAGGAATATATATTATTACCTTTATGGCGTTTTTGGTTATCTGGGTTTTGGTCGAATGGCTGGCTCTGGGTATAACCGGGCTTTCACTTGGAATATTCGGCGTATTTGTAGAGTTTATCCTATTCCAGATCGCCTCATCTTTGCGTACCGGCCAAAAATTATGGTACCTGATATATATGGGCGGTGATTTCAGATCGGCCAGCCCCGGTCGGTTCATCCCGCAACAGACAGAGTTGAAACTTGGATAACGGATTAACAGACAGTGGATGTTACCAGTTGATTATACGCCTGCCGAGTAAGGCAAAGATTGCTGTCGGCCGACTCGGAATTATTGAATTTCAGCCGGGATACTATTTATATACCGGTCGTGCCAAAAAGGGTTTGAATGCCCGCGTGAACAGGCATCTTAGATCAGAGAAGAAGAAACACTGGCATATAGATTATTTTCTGGAATATGCCGATGATATCGAGGTATTATTATTCCCCGGGCGGCTTGACGAGTGTATAATAAATAGAAATTATATCGGTAATGATCCCGGGGCCGTTTATATAAAAGGGTTTGGTTCCTCGGATTGCCGATGCCCGGGACATTTGATATATGTAAAAAAGAAACCGCACTATGACACAAAGACTGTATCTCGATAACTCATATATTTTTGATTTTGACGCCGTTGTCGAGTCGGCGGCTGTGTCCGATTCGGGAACGGCGGTTGTTTTAAGCCAAACCGCCTTCTATCCTGAAACAGGCGGCCAGCCGTGTGATATCGGTACTATCGGTAATAGCAAGGTCATTCGCGTTATTGAGAATGAAAACGGCGGTATAGTGCATTACCTGGAATCGGTAACAACATCTCCCGGTGAGAAAGTGCGTGGAATCATAGACCGCGACCGGCGTCTGGAAAATATGCGCGCCCATACCGGACAGCATATCCTGTCGCAGGCGTTTATTCAGGTTGCCGGAGCCGAGACGGTCAGCGCCCACATGGGTTTGGATGAATCGACCATAGAATTGGCGACCGAAGCGCTTGATCCCGATCTTATTTTGGATACCGAAAAACTCGCCAATAGTATCGTTTTAAAGAATGTACCGGTAAACATAAGCTACCATAATCGCGAGGAGCTTCAGGCTCTGGCCGTAAGAAGAATCCCCGACCGGGAAGGACATTTCAGGATAGTAAGAATCGGCGATTTTGAGTGCACTGCCTGTGGTGGAACCCACTGTGCCCGATCCGGCGAGGTCGGCATAATCAAGATAATCAGAAAAGAAAAAATACGTGGGCATATACGAATCGTTTTTTTAACCGGATTCCGCGCTCTTGAAGATTATGGCCGGAAACACAGGGTTGTGACTGATTTATCAGTGAAGCTGACCTGTCATTTTGGGGATATTCCTGATTCAATAGAAAAACTAAGTGAGCAAAAATTCGCATTGGGAAAAGAAGTCTCGCGAATGGGGAGCCGTTTGTTCGAATTTGAAATAGATGAACTAATGAATACTGCACCGGAATTTAACGGGATCAGAATTATATTCAAAGACTGGCCTGAAACAGATCTGAATGTTCTTCGGGAGCGTGCGATAAAAGTGGCCAGGGCAGTGAAATCGGCAGTGTTATTCATTTCAGGTGATAAGTTGCTTATCTCCGTTTCACCCGAATCCGGGTTAAATGCGGCTGCGTTGGCGAAACTTTTTACGGAGCAATTCGGCGGTAAAGGCGGGGGGAACCCGGCTTTTGCCCAGGCTGGTGCTGTTGAACCGGCCGGGCGTGAATCGTTTTTGAATGCTTTCATAGAGATGATAAAAGATGAAATCGCCGGCAAATAAAATATTTGTTTTCCTTATCTCCGCGATACTGGCAACTCTGCCGCAACTTGCATCTGCGGAAAAATTTCCTCTGATTATCGAGCATGCCGGCAACTATGAGTTTATCCGGGGGATCGAGAAGGATACAATCTTTATTACCGATTCCGCGGTATTCCGGCACGGCGACGGCATCATCATGGCCGATACGGCGATTTATATCAAGAATGAGGCGATCATCCTTCGGCGTGATGTTTTCGCACAGGATTCCACCTTTTCACTATGGGCCGACCATGCCGTATATGATCTGAACAAAATGACCTTCAGGGCTTTCGGCGATAATGTAATTATGATCTCCCGGCCTGACTCTCTTAAGGCCGTCGGTCCCAATGCCTATTACTGCCGTGATTCGACCATCCTGCGGATGGCGGATCGCCCGAGTGTCTTTTTCAATTTTCCGGACAGTGCCCGAATGGTGCAAATAGATGCCGACCGGGTAGCTTTTGAAGCCGAAAGTAAAATCGGATACGCCGACGGAAACGTTATTATTACTCAAGAAGAGACTCAATCGGAGTCGGAGCGGGCTATACTCTACGGTGATGCCAATATTCTGGTTCTTTATGATAACCCGCGGGCGCGGCGAGCTAAATCGACAATTACCGGTGACACTTTGATATTCTACTCCAATGATTCCACCCTGGAAAGA
>DAOWOO010000138.1 GCA_030642025.1 Candidatus Zixiibacteriota bacterium
ACATGACCTTTCTTATTCGGCAATTGCAACCTACCGAACACGGCCTGCCGATAGAGATTTATGTTTTCTCAAACGACCAGGTCTGGGCTAACTATGAGGCGATTCAGGCCGATATATTTGACCATATACTGGCGGTAATCCCGGAATTCGACCTTCGTGTTTTCCAGGACCCGTCAGGCAGTGATTTTAAACATCTGGTCGAAAAAACAGGACAGAGCCGAAGCTAAGTAATAATAGTGAACAAAGAGATTAAAAGTATTTCAATCGACCGCAATTACTATATCCTCGCGGGATTATTGCTTTTAATGTATCTTCCCACGCTGTACGATCTGGTGGTTGATTGGTACACCGACGCCAACTATTCGCACGGTTTTCTGGTGCCGATAATCTCCGGTTACCTGATCTGGAAAAAAAGAAAAGAGCTGACCCGGCTTGAATTTTCCGGAAGCAGTCTCGGCCTTATTATAGTCGTGATCGGCGTCGTTCTATTCGTTCTCGGCAATGGCGCCTCGGAGTATTTCACTGTCCGTTTCTCGCTGATAGTAACCATTTTTGGATTGACTCTGTATCTTTTCGGCAAACCGACATTGCAGCGAACCTGGTTTGAAATTCTTTTTCTGGTATTCATGATACCGATACCGTATGTCATCTATTTTTCGGTGACATTCCCGATGCAGCTTCTGGCCAGCAAGGTTACCATAAATATACTGACGGCTATCGGTATGTCGGCGGCGCGCCAGGGCAATATCATCCATCTACCCAACCAGTCACTTGAAGTTGCCGAGGCCTGTTCGGGGCTAAGATCGCTTATATCGCTGTTAGCGCTGGGAGCTATATATGCTTACCTGACGCAGAAGAGTTTTCCGGCAAAGGTTATCCTTTTTCTGTCAACCATTCCGATTGCCGTGGCGGGCAATATTTTCAGGGTGTTCACGACCTCGCTGATTGCCTATACATCGGATATCAATGTTACCGATGAGCCGCTTCACTCGATTATGGGTATGTCGGTTTTTGCTGTGGCTTTTATAATGCTGTTTATTTTCGGCGCCGTTGTCAGGAAGATATTCAAATGACGAAAAGGATTTATATAGCGGCGGTTGTTATAATTCTCGGCGGGTTACTCGGGAATATCCTGCGGTTTAATACGCTGATGCCTGACCATCCGGCAGATTTCGGCATTATCCCGCTGGAGCACGACGGATATATCGGTGTCGAAAGAAAGCTGGCCGATTTAACCTACGACGTTTTAAAAGCCGATGTTACCACATACCGCGACTATATTTTCCCCAATGGAAGCCGCCTGGGTTTGTTTATTGCCTATTTTGAATCGCAGAAATACGGGAGCCAGATTCATTCGCCCAAAAACTGCCTTCCCGGCGGCGGCTGGCGGATAGAATCAATTCGCCCCTATCGGCTGGAGCTTTCCAGTGGAGACGCCCGTGAAGTTAATCTTGTTGTTATCTCCACGAGAGACCAGCGGGCCTTGATGATGTACTGGTTCGAAACCCGCTCCGGGTCAATCCGCAATGAGTATGGACTTAAACTCGATCTTGTAAAGAATTCCCTTCTCTTCCGTCCCACCGATGCCGCCATCGTACGCCTGACCACTGATGTTACCGGCACTGATATCAATTCGGCGGTGCGAAACGTCACGCAGTTTTTGGAGAGCTATTCCCCGTCAATAAGGCAGTCGCTTCCCTTCTGACATTATCTTTTTGCTTGAAATCCGGCCCGGAAGTCGGTAACTTTTCTACTTAATGATAAAGAATACCATAAAGCTCCTCCGACCGTCCCAGTGGGTTAAAAACGGTGTTGTCCTGGCCGGACTGATATTCGCCGGCAAGGCAGAGGCTGTCGGTTTAATAAAACTTTCTATCCTGGCGGCTATTGCCTTCTGTTTTCTGTCGTCATCGGTCTATGTGTTTAACGATATAATCGACCGCGAAAGGGACCGCCAGCACCCTCTCAAGAAAAACCGGCCAGTAGCCTCGGGAAAGATCCCAGTCGGAATGGCCGTATTTATTTTTGTAATCCTCGCCGCCATTGGGCTGACCGCCTCAGCGGCCATAAACGTCAATCTATTGATTGTCTCCGCCTGTTATGTGGCGCTGAATGTTCTTTACACTTTTTTTCTGAAAAATATCGTCATTATCGATGTTATGACCATCGCGGCGGGGTTCGTTTTACGCGCCCTGGCAGGTGCGGTGGCGATAGATGTTGAATTTTCCAGTTGGCTTTTGATTACCACCTTTCTTCTGGCGCTGTTTCTGGGATTCGGCAAACGCCGCCACGAGTTGACCTTTCTTCAGGGTGAAGCCACCGGGCATCGGCGAATACTTGAAAGATACTCGCCGTATCTATTGGATCAGCTTATCGGCGTGGTAACCGCATCCACGGTTATAACTTACATTTTCTATGCGGTTTCTCCCGAGGTCGGTGTCAGGCTTCATACCAAATATCTTTTTCTGACCATCCCGTTTGTCATATACGGCATATTCCGTTATCTCTACCTGGTTCACAAAGAAGAACAAGGCGGGTCGCCGACCTCCCTGCTATTATCCGATCGACCACTTCTTGTTGATGTACTTCTCTGGCTTGCAACGGTCCTGATTATTCTGTATATTCTGTCGTAATGCATAATTGGGTATCAGTATGAAGCGGCGTGACTTTGTAAAAAAAGCCGGCGGAGCACTGGCCCTGGCCGCCTTGACTGGCGGGACGGGATTGATATTTTATAATCGCGATACGTCAAAATATCAGAATCCGATAGCCAAGATAAAGAACTTCGAGGTCCCACCGAATCTGTCATTCCCGGGTGTCACTATCTGCCGCGATGAAGATCATATAAAAGCGTTAAACAGGTCGCTTGACACCATCGGCGGTATAAGGCGTTTTATCAAACCGGGCGAACGGGTTACAATAAAGCCGAATATCGGCTGGGATCGGACCCCTCAGCAGGCGGCCAACACTAACCCAACCCTGGTGGCGGAGATGGTTCGGCTCTGCCTGACGGCGGGAGCGACGGAGGTGGTGGTTACCGATATCACCTGCAATGAAGCCCGCCGAACTTTCATCCGCTCCGGTATTCGCGAGGCCGCTGAAAAGGCCGGAGCAAAGGTCATTCTTCCATCTGATGAGGATTACATACTGGCCGACCTGGGCGGCGATATTCTGACCACCTGGCCGGTTATGAAATATTTCATAGATACCGACCGACTGATAAATATGCCGATTGTCAAGCAACATTCCCTGTCGACATGCACCATAGGTATGAAGAATCTTTACGGTATTATCGGGGGCAACCGCAGTCGTTTGCACCAGCGGATTGATCAATCAATAGTTGATCTGGCCGCATATGCCCGGCCGACCCTGACCGTGGTTGACGCCACCCGGGTATTGCTTCGAAACGGACCACAGGGCGGCTCGCTGGCCGATGTTGCTATTGAAAACAGCGTCATCTGTGCCACCGACCAGGTGGCCGCCGATTCCCGCGCTGTTGAATTTCTTGGTGTGGCGGGATGGCAGGTCGGTCATATAACGCTGGCGGAAAAATTCGGTCTGGGCAAGACCGATTATAACGCCGTCGGTTATAGAGAAATTACAGCATGACTATAAAAACTGTCAGAAATCTCCGCCGCCTGTCACAAACAATTTTCTTTTTTATCTTTTTATGGCTGATTTTAAAAACCAATTTCGAGATCGATCTTTCTCCGACCGATGACGGTTTCATACAACTTCCATATCCGGTTTCAATCGCCCTCCAGTTTGATCCGCTGGTGGCCCTGGCGACTCTTCTGGCCAACGGGACCCTATATAAGGGACTGCTGTGGTCGCTGGTTATCCTGATACCGACCATTTTCATAGGCCGCTTCTTCTGCGGTTGGGTTTGCCCGATGGGCACCCTTAATCATTGGATTTCGGAGATCCCCTCGGAAAGACTTAGCCGCAAGGGAAAAAACAAAATCGAATCAAACCGGTATAAAAAATACCAGAGAATAAAATATTACGTTTTCTTTTTCTTTATCGGCGCTTCTGCGGTCGGAACTCTCCAGACGGGACTTCTGGACCCCCTGCCGCTTCTGACCCGGTCTATCGGCACGGTCGTCCTGCCGACCATACATACCGCTTCGCTGGGTATTCTCAACTGGGTATTTTCATGGAACATCGGTCCGTTGAGTAAGGTGGCCAGGATCGCCTATGATATTCTGGGGCCGATATTTCTGCCGTTTCGCCAGATGCATTTTCATACTGCCTTAACCATAGGCATATTCTTTATCCTGATACTGGCCTTAAACCGTGTCTTCACCCGTTTCTGGTGCCGGGGTATCTGTCCTCTGGGCGCAATGCTGGGGATATTTTCCCGGTTTGCCCTGTTCGGGCTCCAAAAAGATGAATCGTCATGCGACGATTGCGGGATGTGCCTGTTGCACTGCCAGGGCGCCGATGATCCGATAGTCGGTTCAAAATGGCGCCAGGCGGAATGCCATCTCTGTTTGAACTGCGCCGCTTCATGTCCGAACAATTCGCTGAAATTCGTGTTTTTCCCCAATCAGAAAAATACAAAAACCAACCCGGCCGGGGTTCGGGCAATTGATGTTTCCCGCCGAAAGGCGGCGGCCTCAATTGTCGGCGGACTGGCTCTGCTGCCGATGTTCCGCTCCGGCGACGCCTTCAAGGTAAATTCCAACCCGCGTCTGATTCGTCCCCCCGGGTCGGTGGCCGAGGATGATTTTCTGGCCCGGTGCATCCGGTGCGGACAGTGTATGCGGGTTTGCCCCAACAACGCCCTGCATCCCACTTTTCTGGAATCCGGAGTTGAGGGAATATGGTCGCCGATTTTGATACCCCGTATCGGTTTTTGCGGCCCGACTTGCACCCTGTGCGGCGAGGGCTGTCCCACCGGGGCGATTGTCCCGTTGGCTGTGGGCGGGGAAGGCGGGGATGACCCGGACCCCCCCCATCCGATCGGCCCCGCCCTTATCGACCAGGGGACGCGGCTACCGTGGGGGGGGGACCGCCCGGGGATTTGTTGCGGGGAATGGTGGCC
>DAOWOO010000006.1 GCA_030642025.1 Candidatus Zixiibacteriota bacterium
CTAAATTACAAGTCGAAATCAGACCTCCCGATGCAATATGTGAAAGCGATTGCAGTTGATTTGACGAAATCCATTACCTATCAAAGGCCCCACCTTACGCTAACTGTTCAAACTTTAAACAACAAACCTGCTGTCTGGATTGATAATAAAATCCTGATTTTCAATATATCTATGGAAATAGATATCCATAGCTACGGGAAATATATTCCGGATATAAACCTAATAAATAGTCTGCCCAATGTCGGCGTGACGGCGTAACGCACAGATACACATAGCATTACGGATACCATTCGAGCCGTAGAAGGGAATGGCACAAGCGTTGCTTAATAGAAATCCGGAGAAATACTATAATGATAAAAGGAATGTACCAATCAGCCTCGGCCATGATACCGAGGGTCAGGCAACAGGAAGTGATAGCCAATAACCTGGCTAATGCGTCTGCTCCTGGCTTCAAGCGTGATCAAATTTTCACAAGGGAATTGACCCGGGCCCAGGCGCGTCAGGCCGATACCAGATCAGATTGGCAAACCCCGATGATCGACCAAGTTTATACCGACTATGATCAGGGACAATTCAATAAAACCGATAATCCTCTCGATCTGGCTCTGGAGGGTTATGGATTCTTCGTCGTTGAAGGCGACGACGGTTCCCAACTGCTTACCCGGGCCGGCAATTTTATGGTCAGCCCGGACGGTTTCCTGACCAATCCGGAAGGACACCGCGTCCTGAGCGAGGCTGGCCCGATTCCCGTCGAGGGCGGGACGATTGAAATATCCGAATCAGGTCAGGTAACTGTAGATAGCGCGAATATTGGAAATATCCGCGTCGTACAGATCGATAATCTTTCGATTTTGGATAAGATCGGTAACAATGAATTCATGGTTCCCGAAGGGATTGAGTTGGCGGCCGCCGTCAAATATACAATACGCCAGGGGTACCTGGAATCATCCAATGTTGATGTTATCAAGGAAATGGTCGACATGATTGTCTCATTCCGAAATTACGAATCCGATGCGCAGTCATTGAAAGCTCAGGATGACTCGCTGGAAAAGCTGATACGAAATGTGGGAAGTGTCAGGTAACCCGATAGAGAGAGGGGTACTGTTATGATAAAAGCAATGCGAACTGCGGCCACGGGTATGCAGGCCCAGCAGATGAATGTGGATGTTATTGCCAACAACCTGGCCAACGTCAACACCACCGGCTTCAAACGCTCCAAGCTGGAATTCCAGGATATACTGTACCAGAACCTGCGTAAGGCCGGAACCGCCACCGCTGTCGGCGCGATAGTGCCGACCAACCTGGCGGTCGGATACGGCACCAAACCGGTGGCGACGACAAGAGAATTCTCAACCGGCGATTTTGTCGTTACCGCCAATCCGCTTGATCTTGCCATCTCCGGCAATGGGTTCTTTCAGATTCAGATGCCGGACGGACAGATATCGTACACCCGCGACGGAGCCTTTAAAATCTCCGCCGATGGGCAGGTGGTTACCTCTGATGGCTTTCTGCTGACTCCGGAAATAACAATTCCGGAGGATGCCACATCTTTGTCGGTCAGTATCGACGGCGAGTTTTCTGTCCTGTTGGTGGGTGATGACCAGCCCCAGACAATCGGGCAGATGGAACTGGCCAAGTTTATTAATCCGGCCGGTTTATCGGCCGTCGGACACAATCTTTACAACCAGACCGGGGCATCGGGGTCACCGATTTTAGGAACTCCGACCCGCGATGGGTTGGGGCCTATCGATCAGGGGCATCTGGAGATGTCCAATGTCAAGGTGGTTGATGAAATGGTCAACATGATTGTTGCTCAGCGTGCCTATGAACTTAACTCCAAGGTTATTCAAACCGGTGAGGATATGGCTCGGATCGTGAATAACCTGAGATAACAAGGATAATAAACATGCCTAAAGTCAAATGGATTTGCCTGACGGGACTTCTTTTTGTTCTGTTACCGATAAGAGCGGCACTTGCCGATGAAGGCCTTGAAAAGGACCTGAAAACCGGTATAAACTCATTTTTTCAGCTTGATACTTCCCGAACCGAAATTGAATTTCGTTCGCTCCGGCTCGCGGCCGCATCCGGTGAATATGACCGTATCGAATTGACGCGATTGACCCGGTCGGAACCGCGTGGGCTTTTGTCGCTTAAGGTGACACTGTATAAGGATGGCCGGTCGATTAAAAGTGGTCAGATAAGTATCAGGGTACTGCACTATGACAATGTCCTGGTATCAACCGACCGGATTAATCGTCATGCCCCGATTGAACAGGGGATGTATGAAATTGAACGCCGCGAGGTCACCTCGCTTTCCAACAAACCGGTAACCACGCCGGAACAATTGTCCGGGTGCTGGGCAAAAAGGCATATCAGCAAGGGAAAGATACTGACCATGGCGATGATCGAGCAAATCCCGATGATTATTACCGGACAGAATATTGAAATTGTTTACCGTTCAGCCGGATTTGACGTGTCGGCACAAGGGCTGGCGATGCAATCCGGATATACCGGTGATCGCATAAAAGTCAAGAATCTGCAGTCCAGAAAAATTATCACGGCGACCATACATGACGGTAAAACCGTTCTGGTAGCATCACGATGAGGTACAGAATATGAAGATCAGAAAAATTCTGCTGGCCACGGTTATATTGCTTCTCCTGCCGTTATCACTGCGTATCTGGGCGGGCGATTTCGGTCAGTCCAACTCGCTTTTTACCGATATCAAGGCACAAAAGATCGGCGATATTCTGACCGTGCTGATTTATGAATACTCCAACGCCACCAGCCAGGTTGAAAGTAAATCTCAAAAAGACAATAAAGCTTCTACGAGCGGTGGACCGGGTATCGGCTCGTTTGATTTTATTCCGCTGTTTAAAGCCGAAGGTTCCAGTAAGTCATCATTCAACGGCAAGGGGGAAAACCTCAGGTCACAGACACTTCGGGCCAAGATGTCGGTAACAGTCGTCGGCCGGAAAGAAAACGGCGATTTGATAATCCAGGGGAGTCGGACGGTTGTGGTCTCCAAGGAGAAGGAAACGATGTCACTGACCGGCGTGATTCGTCCCAAGGATATTACCGCCGGCAACACCATTGATTCATACCTGATAGCCGACGCCCAGATTTCCTACACCGGGCGAGGTCCGAATAACAATTCCAGCCGACCCGGACCGGTTATGCGGTTTATCAACTGGCTGTTTTAGGGGGTTTTATGAGAACCTTAATGTGCCCATTCATATCGCTTCCGACTTTCATGATTGCCTTTATCATGCTGGTCCTGGTCATGTGTGCGCCCGAGGCTGAAGCTTTGGTGAGAGTCAAAGATATTACCCGGACTCATGACCAGAATGAAATCGACCTGCTCGGTTACGGCCTGGTGATAGGCCTTGATGGATCCGGCGACAGCAAGGGAACGCAATTTACGATGCAGTCGCTGGCCAACATGATGGAAAGACTCGGAATAACCGTAAATTCAGCCAAACTGAAGGTTAAAAATGTCGCGGCCGTAATGGTCACCACCCGGATCTCATCGCGGGCCAGGGAAGGAGATCGCATTGATGTGACGGTTTCCTCAATCGGTGATGCCACTTCGCTTCAGGGCGGCAATCTTCTCCTGACGCCGCTGTCATCGGGCGACGGCGATATTTATGTTAATGCCCAGGGACCGATCTCAATCGGCGGCTTTAACGTTCAGGTTGACGGTGGTAACAAGATTATCAACAACTATACCATGGTCGGACGTATTCCCGGCGGCGGGAAGGTTGTCCGCCGGCCGGAGAAACTCGGTGATGGGAGCGAACTGCTCCTGATATTGCATGACCCGGATTATCATACGGCTGACAGGATTGCATCAAAAATCAACAATCGTTACGGACTTATATCGTATATCGATGATGCCGCCACGGTGCGACTGGTGGTGCCGGATTCCCTATCATCGCCCAATGAAAGAAACCGCCTTTTGGCCGATATCGGCGGGATGAAAATATCGCCCGACCAGGTGGCCAGAGTGGTAATTAACGAGAGAACCGGAACCATTGTTGCCGGGGAATATGTTACCATTGCTCCAGTAGCGATTGCCCACGGCAATATTACCGTGAAAGTAAGATCATTGCCTATTATTTCACAACCGGAACCATTCTCCCAGGGTGAAACAGTGATAACATCGGAATACCAGATTTCGGTCGATAACGAACCGGCCCGGGTGGTGCATCTGAAGGAGTCGGTGGCGCTGACCGACGTGGCCAATGCCCTGAACATGATCGGAGCCACTCCGCGAGATATTATTGCCATTTTCGAAGCACTCAAACGGGCGGGAGCACTCCGCGCGGAGCTGGTAATAATTTAAGATGATACAGATTAACGCCAATTCAGGGTCACATGTTTCGTTGACCAAAACCGAACAATCGGTGGCGCTGAAGACCAGGGATAATCTCGAGGCGGACAAGAAAAAGCTGTACAAAGCCGCCAAGGAGATGGAATCACTCTTTTTATACCACATGCTTCAGGCGATGCGCAAGACGGTACCGGAAAATGATAAATCATCGTCCGGTTTCAGCAGTAATCTCGGTAAGGATGTCTATACCCAGATTTTTGACCAGGAACTGGCCATGAATGTGGCCGGAAATCATAACAGCTCGCTGGCCGATCTTCTGTACAAATCAATGGAAAAGGTTGTGGAACGTCAAGCCGGCATAGTAGTCGATAATGCCGAAACGGGTCGGATGATTCTGCCGCGCAAGGTCCATATCCCTATCAGGGAGGCTGATCTATTCTCCCATTCGGCAAAGCATTCCGATAAATCCATCGGAAAAGCTGATAGTGTTCGGGAGCGCTACGGTGAAATTATTGACCGGACAGCGAAGAGATTCAATTTGTCGTCGGGACTTATAGAATCGGTTATCAAAGCCGAATCGAACGGGAATCCCGATGCGGTATCTCATGCCGGAGCCAAGGGGTTAATGCAATTGACCGATACCACGGCCGCCGAAATGGGCGTGGATGATGTTTTCAATCCGGAACAGAATATAAACGGCGGGGCCGGTTATTTGCGGCGTATGCTGGATCGTTTCTCCGGTTTGAAGGAGGCGCTGGCGGCCTACAATGCGGGTCCGGGAACTGTCGATCGGTATGGCGGAATCCCGCCGTACAGAGAGACCCATTCTTATATAGAGAAAATAACTGCCGATCTTGCCGAAAAAAACAGTTCGGCGGATTAAGGTGAAAAGCTAAAGAGAATTAATGTGATGCCGAAACAAGTACCGAATAGTTCAAATTCTGAACTGGTAATGGAGTTGCTTCAAGTACTGGAAAAGGAAGCGTCGCTATTTGAAACATTTCTTGACCTGCTTGAGAAACAGCAACAAGCGCTGGTAAAAAATGAACTGGATGAGATAAACCGGTTGACCGAGTTACAGCGGGAGCGGGTGGTCGAAAGTACAATCCTTTCCCGCCGACGTGAGAAACTGGCGGAAAGGCTGGCATCGGATGGTATCGCCGCGGGGGATCTGACAATATCAAGACTCATTGAGACCGTGTCATCGGGCCAGGCGGCCGAGTTAAGACATGTGAAGGAAGCCATCCTTGAACTATATGAGAAAATTATGAAGGTCCGATCACAAAATGAAATGCTGATTGACCGTTCCCGGGAAAATATCTCACAGACTATGGCAATGCTGGGGCGAATCGGCAAACCGGACCCCAATTACCGAAGAGAGGGCGGCGTCAGTCCAAATGATAATGCCCTGGCGCTGGACAGGAGGGCCTGATGTCGGGATTATTCCAGGGACTTGAGATTGGCAAGCGGGCCATGGCCACCCAGCAGATCTGGATGCAGACTATCGGCCATAATGTGGCCAACGCCAACACGCCGGGATACGCTAGGCAGAGAGTAAGGCTGGCCAGTACATATCCGATGAGTCACCCGATCGGACCGATTGGCTCCGGAGTCATTGCGACCGGTGTTTACCAGGTTCGCGATACGTTTTTAAGCCAGCAGTTTCGCATTGAAAACAAATCGCTTGGTCAATGGTCGGCTCTCGATAAAACCCTGTCCCAGATCGAGGCGGTTTTCAACGAGCCGACAGATAATGCGCTGGGCGGGCTTTTGAATAAATTCTGGAATGCCTGGTCGGATCTGGGAAACAACCCCGAACTGGATCGTTCCGCACTGGTTGAACAGACCAATCTGCTGACTGACGGTTTACATCGTGTGTACAGCGAACTGACTGAACTTCGCCGCTCGGTTGATCGTGATATCGAGCTGGTTATCAACGAGGTCAATATACTGGCCGAAGAAATCGCTTCGCTTAACCAGCAGATATCCGGCTCCGAACTTGGGCAAACGCGCGCCAATGATCTTCGTGACCGCCGTGAACAATTAGTGGATGAGCTGTCCACTTATGTGGATGTCAACACCAATGAACAAACTAACGGTACCCTAACCGTTTACATCGGTGCTCTGGCTATTGTGGAGCAGACATCGTCATTTCATTTGGGTATTAATAAGTCGGCATCCGGAAATATCGCGGCCAGTCAGATTGTCTGGGCCGGGACTGATAAAACGATTAAGTCCTATGACGGCCAACTGAAAGGGTTGGTTGATACCCGTGATGAAATAATTCCCCAATATCTCGATGCACTGGATGAAATTGCGCGGTCGCTGGTAACAAATGTCAACGCCCTGCACAGTACGGGGTTCGGTTGGGGTGGCGCCAATAGCTCCGGCGAAACGGGACACAATTTCTTTGAGCCAACCGGTATATCCGCCGCCAATATTAGTATCAATCAGGATATTGCCAATAACCTGCATTTAATCGCCGCCTCCCAGACGGGTGAAATCGGAACCGATGGCGACGGTCGCAATGCTCTGGATATTGCCGATCTGCGCAATTCATTATTAATGTCGGAGGGGGCACTCACAATCGGTGAGGCATATAATGCTCTGGTCGGCAGGATCGGAGTGGCGACCGCCAAAGCTTCTAATCTGAAGGAAAACTTCGAATTGCTGGTCCAGCAGGTGGACAACAGAAGACAGTCAGTACAGGGCGTTTCCCTTGATGAGGAAATGGCCCAGTTGATAAAATTCCAAAACGCATTTGATGCCGCTGCACGTATTATCGTGGCTATGGATGAAGCTCTATCGACAGTGATACGAATGGCGGCTGAGACAACGGGATAAACCGATAAGGAAATAACATTGATATAAGGCCACGGAGGGTATTTTGCTAATACTGACAAGGAAGTTGGGTGAATCTATAACAATCGGCGATAATATCAAGGTTACCGTCCTGGGGGTGTTCGGCCGCCAGGTGAGGATGGGTATTGAGGCGCCGCCGGAAATTGTAGTTCACCGGGAAGAGGTTTATGTCAGAATTCAGAATGAAAATCGCAAGGCCGCCAAGTCGGTCAAGCAGGATCTGGCAAATGTATTGAAATTGCTCAAGGGCAAGATATCGGGCGATTCGGAGAAGAAAAAATCGCCGGATATAAAGTACAAAAAATTCGGGAAACGACCGCCCAAGGGAAATGCCAATACCATGTAGGAAAGGAAGCCATCGAGAAGATGTTCTGGAGCAAAAAGAAAAAAGAGGAAAACGCCAAGGATCCGGCCACCAGTTACGGCCGTATGATCCAGGAACACAAGTCAAAGCGCGACAGGTCTTCGGCCAGGAAATCTTTTGACGAGAAAATTATAAAAGCGGGCCACGACTGCGACTTTGTCTATTACGACGAGTAAACTGCCATGCGCGTGACAAATAACATGATCTCCAGCCGGGTTATTTTCAATCTTGGCCGATCGCTCGACCGATACCTGAAACTGGAAACAATGATGTCGACCGGAAGGCGGATTAATGTTCCTTCCGACGATCCCATCGGGACCCAGAAAGACCTTAGGTACCGTACATCTCTGGCGGAGATCGAACAGTATCAAAGAAATATCGGCACCGGTCTGCATCGGCTGACCGACTATGACGGAACTCTCGGTGAAATGGCCACCGCCGTAAACAGCGCCTATGAACTCGCTGTCAGTCTGTCCAACAGCACTTATGATGCGAGCGCGCGTGAGATTGCGGCCAATGATGCCCGCTCCCTTCTGGAACAGGTTCTCAGCCTGGGCAATACTCAAAATGAAGGCCGGTATATATTGGCCGGATACAAATCGAGGGTGAAACCGTTTGCAAGTAGTATCTACGGAGTGGAATATGCCGGCGATGCCGGACGTGTGGAAATCGAGGTGGAAGCCGGCACTCGGGTAATGGTCAATCTGATCGGCTCCGATGTGCTTATGACGCCGACTTCAATTCTCGGGGGGAACGGTGATCTCCAGAGCGGAATTGATGGAACGACCCTGTTGAGCGATCTGAATCTCGGTAACGGAGTGGACCTGTCCACCGGCATTATCCGGGTAACCGACAACAATACCGGCACTACGGTTAATGTCGATATCTCGGCCGCTGTAACGGTGGATGACATGATCACGGCGGTCAATACCCAGTTGGCCGCTGGCGGTATTCCCAATGCCGACATATCGCTGGGATTTGGCGTGGCCGGGAATAACCTGGAGTGGAGCATTACCGACAGTGGGCTGATTACCGGAGTTACCGCCCTGAATAATCTTAACCAGGGTTCCGGAGTGGACCTGGCCACGGGAAAAATTGTCATTCGCAATGCCGATGATTCCATCCATGTAGAAGTCGATCTAACCTCGGCTTCCACTATTGATGACGTCATACAGGCTATCAACAATACACTTGATGCGCATCCCGATCCGCAGGTCCATAATATCGACGCCGCCATAAATGCGGGCGGTACGGGTATCGACATTGTGGACAGCAATGGTGTCGCCCTGGGTCTGATGATTGAAGAATTCAGCATCAATGGTACAACCGCCGCCGATCTTGGTATTCTGGGGTCAATTGATCCCACCCTTAACGGATCCGATCTAAATCCGCAATCGGATTATTCGGTCGTCGAGAATGCTCCCGGTGAAACGACGGCAGCAGATCTTGGAATCGGCGGAAATTTCCATGATACGAGCGTCGGGACCTCGATTCAGCCGAGTCTGGAGGCCGGTACGCCATTATCACTCCTGTGCGGCGGTAATGGTCTTCCGCTGGGGCAGATCCGTATTTCGCACGGTAATGACAGCGTTCTCCTGGATCTCGGTAATCCGGTTCTAAGCACGGTGGGCGATGTAATCAACGCCATTAACAATACCGGTCTGGGTATTACGGCGTCTATTAATGATGATCTGACCGGAATACAGGTCGTTTCAAATGAAACCGGGAAAACCCTGGTTATTACCGAAGTGGATGGTGGGCATACAGCGCATGATCTGGGTATTTTCGGATCTCCGGATATCCTGGGATCGATTATAATCCTCGAACAGGCACTGCGGGAAGATGATCAGGAAGTTATTCTTCAGATAATAGGAAACTTGAGAGATGGACACCAGGAACTGCTGCGTCATCGCGGCGGCGTTGGTTCCAAAGTCGTCCGCCTGGAATCGACAAACACTCGCTTGATGGACTTGCATTTCAGTTTTACCAAGATGCTAAGTGATGTTGAGGATGCCGATCTGACCAAGCTGGTATCGGACCTGTCCATGCAGGAGAACAGCTACCGGGCGGCTTTGATTGCATCGTCAAAAATATTACAGCCGACATTATTGGATTTTTTAAGATAAGAGCCTAACTAACAGGGAATAGCTGTATGATAGTATCAACAATAAGATTTGGAGACATTGACATTCAGGATAACAAGGTCATTACCATGCCGAAACCGATACTCGGATTTGAGCATTTAAAGCGGTACTGTATAATCGAGCGCGAAGATTGCCGCCCGTTTTTATGGTACCAGGCGGTTGATGATGCGGCGGTGGCGTTTATAATCGTCAACCCGCTCTTTTTCTATCCAGAATATCGAATTGAGGTCAACCCCAGGGAGCTTGAAGAACTGAGAATTCGGAATGTCGAGCTGGTGGAGACATATGTTATTGTGTCAGTGCCGTCCGATCCCCGCCGGATGTCGATCAACCTTCAGGGGCCGGTTGTAATCAGCACCGAAAGCCGACTGGCCAAACAGTTGATTCTGGTTAATTCGGAATACCGCGTCAAGCATTACATCATGGAAGAGACCGACACGACTGTTGACGAAATACCCGAGGATGAGACGGTCATTTCTGAAGTCGCGGTATAAAATATGGTCGGTAAAAAGAGAAAATCATCGGCTAGGAAAAAAACATCCGTAAGGACGCATAAGGCGACGCCCTCCCGATCTCCTCGATCACGCCGGTCGGAAAAAAATACCAGCCCCACGAATACCGGGAATATAATAAAATCACTCAAGCTGGCGTCGGAGCTGTACTCCCAAAAGAAAATAGCCGATACTATCAAGATTCTGGATGGGCTTGATGCGGGTTCTCTATCCGGGCTTAATATTATTGAGTATTACCGGCTTCTGGCCTATTCCTGCGCCAATTCAGACAGACTGACCGAGGCGGAAGCGGCGGCCATTAAGGGGATGGAGTTAAATTCCGATGACCGCGATTTCCCCTTTGTACTGTCGTTTATATATGCCAGTTTCAAGGATTATGATAAATGCCTGGAATTCGGCGGCAATTTTGAAAAGCTTGCCCTGAACAAGAAGAGCGAATCCCGACCGGGTAAATTCCTCAGTGACGGTCATCATCACCTGCTTTTCAATTATCTCGGCATTGCCTATAAGGCCATGAATGAAATGAAAAAGGCGGAAGACGCCTTTCGACGTGTAATTGAACTGATCCCGAGTGATGAACAAGCCTATTTGAACCTGGCCAATATGTACCTGCGGTTGAATGATTATGACAAGGCTGGTGAAATAGTAAAGGATGGCCTGAGAAAATGTTCCCAGGTGCAGGAACTGCGGATGCTTGAGAAAACACTTGAGAACAAGGCAACCATCTGCGCCTGCATGATTGTCAAAAACGAAGAAGAGTTGTTACCCGGATGTCTGGAGTCAATTCGAAGCTGGATAGATGATATTATAATCGTTGATACCGGTTCCACCGACAGGACGGTGGAAATCGCCAGATCATACGGCGCCAAAGTCTATTTCCAGGAATGGGAGGGTAGTTTTTCAAAGGCGCGAAATTTCTCCATATCCAAGGCGACCTGTGACTGGATATTATATATCGATGCCGATGAAGAGTTTGTTCAGGAGGATGTGCCGCTTCTCAGGCAGGCCATTTCGCAGGGAGATCACCGGCTGGTCTCGGTGGTTATTAACAATGTCAACAGGAAAACGGGCGAGGGATCGTCCAGCCTGACCTATAACCGGGTATTTCGAAGCGATGCCGGGTTCTATTTTGATGGAATTGTACATAATCAGTTGAAATATGCCGATGATGAACCGATTTTAAGAACACCGGTCAGATTGAAGCATTATGGTTATCACCTTGATCCCGAAAAAATGAAAAAAAAGCTGGCCAGATCACGGACACTCCTTGAAAAACAGATTGAAGAAAACCCGGATAACGGCTTTGCTCATTTCAACCTGGCCCAACTGCTCAGAAGCGTCAGTATTCAGGATGACCCAAAGGCGCATTCACTGGGAGTGAAACATGCCGAAAAGGTGATCGAGTTAACATCGCAGGGAAAAAGCATTCACCTCATGGCCCATGACCAGATCGCATCGTTTTATTATGCCATGAAACAGTTTGGTAGGGCCGAAGAGTATTCACTCAAAGCGCTGGAATTGCAAAATGATTATCTTGATCCGCTTCTGTTATTGGCCCTGATTTACCAGGCAATGGATAAGAATGACAAGGCGGAGGAATATTGCTATCGGTATCTCAAAGAGCAGTCAAAACAGATTAAGATGGTTATCCCCGATGGGATGTTGATTGCCTACCTGAGGGCCCGGCATGTTGCCTATCGGACTCTTGGACAAGTCTGGCTGGCCAGAGAAGACTTGAAGAAAGCGGGTGAGTTTTTCCGAAAGGCCTTAAATGAGCAGGAACCGTTCCAGGACTTATATATCCGCCTGTCCGGAGTATATCTTGATCTTAAGGAACCCGACAAAGCGCTGGAATTTATAGACAAAGAACTTGTCTGGCACCCTGATTCAGACCTGGCCCACCTTTTTATGGGACGTTACTTCAGCATGAGAGGTGATCTTGAAAAGGCGGAAATATATTATGGCAAAGCCCTTGAACTCACTGAAGGCAACGCTCTTGTGCTCCAGAAAGCAGGGAGTTTCTTCGCCGAGTATGGCAAGCCTGAAAACGCAGTAATTGCATACCGGCGTTTAACTGAATGTTACCCCGATAATGTCAGTGGGTGGAAGCTTCTGGCAAAAATAAGCTACGAAATGGCGCAATATGTGGAGTGTAAAAAATCACTTCAGGTATATTTAAAATTCAAACCAAATGATCCGGAAATCTTTAATAATCTGGGGAATTGCCTGTTTAACCTTGAGGAATTCGGCGAGGCGGAGCGATATTTCGAGAAAGCGATGGAAATTGATGACGGTCAGCCTTCCGTTTATCGTGGTCTCGGGTTGACTCGCTATCGTTTGGGCAAATCCAAAGAGGCTTTGGCCCTTCTGGAGAAGTACCGGTCTTTTACTCCCGATGATGTCAATATTGAACTGACAATCGGCAGTATATACGGCCAAATAGGCGAATATTCCTCGGCAATTCAGCATTTTGAACGACTGTTGATGGCGAATCCGGGACATATTGAAGGATTATATCATCTATCAGAATGTTACCGCCTTATGGGACATATCGATTCGGCGGCAATAGGATATGAGCAAATACTCAAGCTTAAATCCGATTATAGGCCAGCCAGGCAGCGATTACGCGAGATTGAAATACAGAAAACACCGACTTAACCTGTTGCCGTCCAAAATATAGTAAAAATATAGTCGGCCTCATTAAATAAAGTTTTCCGGATTAATGCCGAAAATAAAAGCAAAAAGTAAATAGATACGGAAAGAACATTGAAGTTAACAAATTTTTGGGGGAGGTAAAAACACAAAAAACAGGTTTTATTTATTCTTTATAGGAGAAGAGACATCGGATGTAACCCGCTCTTGGGGTTTAAGAGAATTGCCGGGTAAGGAAACCCGCCAATATTCAAGGAGGAAATAACAGATGTCACTTCGCATCAACAACAACATTGCTGCGATTAATGCGCATCGGAACCTGGTCCTGACCACGTCGAACCTTTCCAGTTCAATGGAAAAGCTCTCATCTGGTTACCGGATCAACCGTGCCGCCGATAACCCGGCCGGTCTGGTTATATCCGAGCAGTTCCGCGCGCAGATTGCAGGTCTGAATACCGCTATCAGCAACTCAGAAGGTAGCATGAACATGATTCAGACTGCTGAAGGCGCTCTCACCGAAATCAACAGTCTGCTGGTTTCAATGAGAGAATTGTCCATTCATGCGGCCAACGAAGGTTTCAACGATCTCGCTCAGTTGCAGGCCGACCAGGCTGAAATTGACAACGCAGTTCTGACCATTGACCGAATTGCAACCAACACGCAGTTTGGCACCAAGAAACTGCTCGATGGCTCCAATGCCAATACTGCCGTATTTACCGGCACCCTTGCCGGCACGTCAGGTATCAATATCCGTGAGAGTTACCTCTCTGACGGCACCCATCATATTACGGCGACCAAAACATCTGACACCTCGGCCACCGTTAATACTGAAATTTATGGTGTGTCGATGGATCCCGCAGTGATTCCGGCCAGTCTGTCTGATGGTTCTCATGAGTTAAATGTTATTCAGGCTTCCGCTGCGGCGGCTAAAGACAATGGCTCGGCCATGTATTATGTCGATACCAGCGGTAATATCAACGATGAGTACGGCAACGGTATCACTTTTGC
>DAOWOO010000422.1 GCA_030642025.1 Candidatus Zixiibacteriota bacterium
TGGTAAGCATGGGTCAGGTTGTCATTAAAAGGTTGATATTTGGATTTTCCGATTTTATTCTGGAGCCCCGAGAGACCCGCATTATAACCTTCAAAGGCAAATTCAGGGAATCGATTTCTTTGAAAGAATTGAAAATTTCAATTGACAGCAGAGATATCAGGGCTGAGTTCACCTCCGGCCCCCAGTGTGGCCGACCGGTACCGGTTACCGGTGAATTCGGAGAAGATTTCACAATCGGGGCCAATTATGTCGTCACTCCGCCCAGTTTCGCGGGCTCTATAATAGCGCGGAAGAACCCGTTTAATCCCAATATGGAACCGGCCGAGATTTCATACTACCTGGAGCGGGCCGTTACCATTGATATGACTATCTACACGCTTACCGGTGAAAAGGTTTATGAGCATACTTTTCCGTCGGGTTCACCCGGCGGAATGGCCGGCGAAAATCTGATTTACTGGTATGGCAAAAACGGTGAAGACATAATGGTGCTTAACGGTGTCTATATCCTTTTGCTGAAAAACACTGACACCGGCAAATCATACCGATTCAAACTGGCGGTAATGAAGTGAAACGGCAAATTGAACATGTAATCCTATTTGCGGTTATCTATTTCCTTCTGACCGGATGTGCATTCGGCGTGGATGCCGGACGGGAGTCGCCGTTTTCGCTCGGATCCGGAACGCGTGCTATCGGCATGGGCGGTGGAATGGTCGGCCTGGCCGACGATGCCTCGGCCATTTTCTGGAACCAGGCGGCGCTGTCCCTTCTTGATGACCGGCAGATTGACCTGATGCATGCCACCCTGTTTGAAGGCACGATTTATGATGTAGCGTCGATTGTCTTTCCCCAAAGCCGGCTGGGAGGTTTCGGGATTTCATATATGCGTCTTGGCACCGGCGATATACCGGTTCTTAATGATTATCTCGAAGCGGGCAAGATATCGTATTCGACGTCGCAATTTCTACTTGGTTACGGTCACCGCCTGCAGGGCATTTTTGCTCTCGGGACGGCGCTTAAGATAGTCAACCAGTCCCTCGGCGATCATTCCACCTATGGGGTAGGTCTTGATTTGTCGTTTATGGCCCGGGTTTCCGATCATTTATCCGCCGGTTTACTGTTTCAGGATATTATTGCACCGCGATTGAGATTGAGCGGCAACCTTGAAGTTACCCCGATGTCGGTTCTGGCCGGAGTGGGACTCAGCCGGATAAAATATGGCAGCAATCTTATCCATAATGCCGTTTTCTGTCTGGAGAAACCCGAGTTTCGGTCAGTGAAGCTTCATCTCGGCGTGGAGTCGATTTATCGCAACAGGCTTGCTCTTCGCACCGGATTCGATAAAGAGAACCTGACCTTTGGCCTGGGCGTGTATTATGATAGACTTCGTTTCGATTACGCTTTCCGCTTCATGGACGGTATCAGCGACTCGCACCGTTTCGGGATATCGGTTAAAATCGGGCCGTCGATCTCCGAAAGACTTCGCCGCAAGGCGGAATTGGAGAACGCCCGGGGAAGTTTCCTGATCCTTGATGACCGGCAGCATCAGTTCCGTTATTATAAAACTATTGCAGACAGTTTTTATGACGACGGGAATCTGGATTCAGCCTATGTTTATTACCAGCGGGCGCTTGCTTATAAAGAGTCTGACATGGGGACTCAGGATCGTATTGATGAACTGATACGGGCGCTGGAATTGAAAATCGAAAAGGAAAAATCGCGAGTCACCGAAGAGGATGTGCGACGGTCGGTAATCGACAGCTATTATACTCAGGCGGAGGTGCTTCTGCACAATGATTCGTATAACGCCGCTCTGGATGTTATTGCAACGGCACAGTCTTCGGCTCCGAACGATACCCGTTTTGTCATTCTGAAACAGAGAGTTATTGAAAGAAGATTATCGGCGGTCAAAAAACTCCGCGATAAGGCTTCTCTGGCGGAAAAAGAGGGACGTTATACCGATGCCCTGCTGGCCTATAACGCGATTCTAAATTTTGAACCCGATGACGCCACGGTACGGGAATCAATTGGCCGAACAGAAACAAAAATCTGGGTGGCTCAAAAAATCGCCAGGGGAATTGAATTATATACTACCGGCAACTATTCGATGGCCCAACGGCGCTTTAAGGAA
>DAOWOO010000304.1 GCA_030642025.1 Candidatus Zixiibacteriota bacterium
CCTCTCTCTACAGTCAGAGTCCTGTCAAAAAGAGCTTTAATCAGCAGGATGATTGTTTTGCGGAAATAAACGAGCACGGCCAGGAGAGTACCCAGGTGGACAATCAGTTCAAAGACCACACCCGGAAGCTTGACATTTAGTAAATGCTCGGTTAAAACCAGATGGCCGGATGACGAGACCGGCAAAAACTCGGTCAGGCCCTGGATTAATCCCAGTATTATGGCGTCAAAATAATTCATAAGAAAGCTCCGGCTTATGCCGGAGCCTGGCAATTACATTAATGCATTCAGCCCATTAGAAGGCGCGAAATTCCAGTCCGGTAAAAAATCCGTCGTTGCCGTCAAGCTGGAACTCGCCATAAATACTAAGACTTTCGGACAATTCAAACTTCGTCCCGGCATTCAAGCCAAGACGAAAATCAGTCTCGGAATCATCAGCGCCCGGTATCGGGCTGTCAAACGATGCCCGCTCCAGCCTCACATTGATTCTGGCATATGGTATCAGGCGTCGGCCGGAATTCAAACGATATGGAATGGAGCCGATAGCGTCGCCACCCAGTTGCAAAACGGATCCCCACTCAACACTGACATATTCCAGAAATGTCCCGAAGGCCAGGTCAAACGGGTTCTTACGGTTGCGATCGTAATAATCCATGAACTCGTACTTAAAATTGACTCCCAATACCAGTTCCGGGTCGGCTCCTTTGTAATCGGCGTCAAAAAAGCCTATTTTGGCGCGTCCTTCGGTATAATCCGAAAAACCATATGTTATGGTTCCGAAAAGGGTTGTTCCATTATCGGCGAGGCCTGCAAAACCACCAATATACCCTATTCCAAATCCGCAGGCATCAGCGGTGGTGAGATTACCAAATGTGAGACCGAAAGCATCAGAACCCTCTACCGGTGAAACGGCAAAGGCCAGAACGGCTATAAGCAAGACACCCTTTAGAATGCTATTCACGACAATCCTCCAATAATTAATGCAATTTTTGACTATATTACCTTCACTGTTATGCGGTGTCAACAAAAATCAAAGGGCCCCCTTGAATCGGTGCGATCCGAACGGGTTTTAACTTGACAACTTTTCGGCTGAATTCTTATACTCAATCGCATATGAACAGACCACCATCCCTTGGTGCAAAAATATATTATTGCGGGAGAGAGGCATGACACAAAAACGGCAACGATGGGGGACACGTACCGGAGTAATCCTGGCCGTCGCCGGTTCAGCGGTGGGCCTTGGCAACTTCCTCCGATTTCCTGTACAGGCGGCTAAATACGGTGAGGGCGCCTTCATAATACCATACCTGGTGGCTCTGGTCCTGGTCGGAATTCCGCTGGTATGGGTGGAATGGACCGCCGGTCGTTTCGGTGGAGGCTTCGGGCATTCCAGCGCCCCCGGCATCTTCCAGTCATTGTGGCAAAAAAATCGTTTTATCAAGTATTTCGGAATACTCGGTATTTTCGGCCCATTTTTGATCTATATGTATTATATCTATATTGAATCTTGGTGCCTCGCCTATGCTTATTATTCACTGACCGGACAACTGGCAGGTATAGCTTCCAGCGGAGGTTTTATTGATTTTCTGTCCGGTTATCAGGGGCTTACGGGAGAAGTCGGAACCTTTGCAGGTACATCTCAGGGTTTTATCTTTTTCCTAATTACTTTTTCCCTGAATATAAGTGTCACTTACTTTGGCATTAAAGGCGGAATTGAGAAACTATGCAATATAGCTCTGCCGATTCTGTTCTTTTTCGGAATTGTCCTGGCTATCAGAGTAATTACCCTCTTTGCCCCCGACCCTCTGCACCCCGACTGGAACTCCATCAACGGTCTCGGTTTCCTGTGGAATGCCGACCTGTCGGCCCTGAAATCCCCTAAAGTATGGATGGCGGCGGCCGGACAGGTCTTTTTCACTCTTTCAGTCGGCATGGGCGTCATTCTGACCTATTCAAGCTATGTTCGCAAGAAGGACGATATTGCTCTTTCGGGGCTGGCGGCTGGCACCACCAACCAGTTTGCCGAGGTGGTCGTGGCCGGATCGCTGGTAATCCCGGCGGCATTTATATTTTTCGGTCCCGGCGAGATAGTTAATATCGCCAATTCCGGCGCCTTCAACCTTGGCTTTGTAACTATGCCACAGATATTCAACCAGATAGCGATAGGTCCTCTGTTTGGATTCCTGTGGTTTTTCATGCTGTTTCTGGCCGGAATTACATCATCAATATCAATCGCCCAGCCATCGGTGGCCTTTCTTGAAGATGAATTCAAAATTTCCCGCCAGAATTCCGTAAAAATATTCGGCGCGGCGGCCTTTATCCTTTGCCAGCCGGCAATCTGGTTCGTACACAGGGGCGTTCTGGATGACTTGGATTTCTGGGGGGCGAATTTCGTAATAGTCCTCGGAGCAACCCTGGAGATTATACTCCTGGCCTGGATTTTCGGCATTGATAAAGCCTGGAATGAGCTGCACCAGGGATCCCGGGTACGTCTGCCGCGTATTTTCAAGTTTATTATTAAATACGTTACCCCCGCCTGTCTGCTCACGCTCCTTGGATGGTGGTTTTACTGCGACTGGTGGAAAGTCATCACCATGGCGGATGTTCCACCTGAAAATGTCCCGTATATCCTGGGAATAAGATTAGTACTATTATTAATCCTGATCGTACTGACCATATTGGTCTTCATGGCGTGGCGAAAACGGAACGCAGGTAAGCTATAATAAGGGAGGTCCAATGACTACCGGCGGATGGATATTTCTCATACTGACCTGGGGTGTAATTATCTCCTTAATGATCTTTTGCTATGTCAGGGTATTGCGGGATAATCCGGTGGATGATCCGGTGGATAATCAGGACATTAAACAGGTCTAAAAAATACTGTACCGCGCAATACGGTCACGCAGGGTATTACGTGAGATACCCAGCATCTCGGAGGTCTTGACCTGGTTGGAGCCAAAATGTTTCAGACAGGCTGAAATCAGCGCCCGCTCCAGAGCAGCTTCAAGGAAATAGAATATCTTGCCCTCGGAATTATTGATTAGCTTGGGCAAAATAGGGTCGATAATCTTACTGAATATTTTGGTATAATCGTCCTGAAGGTCGTCCAGATCGATTTCAACCTTGGAGTCGATTTCTGAGGCAATGGGGAAATCATCAATCTGCAGTAAATCCGATTTGGTCATTACAC
>DAOWOO010000186.1 GCA_030642025.1 Candidatus Zixiibacteriota bacterium
GAGCAATTTTTCATGCTCCTTTTGTTTTTTACGCTGGGGTCTGATCAACAGTAAATACATGATCAGAAACAGGGGGATAAGCATTCCCCATGTCGCCAGCATGCTTCCCCCGCCTGATGCGGCATTGGAGTTAGCCATCAACAACAGTAAAACAGTATTCAACTGTTCCTCCTAAGATTTATCGTCAGCCTGCTCAATTTCTGAACAGGGAAATTTTAATAACGGGCAAATATACCAAATAGCAAAAAATCCACAAGCTATTTTCGCATGCTATATAACATCAAATATAACAGGAAGTTCCGGGGGGATTGATATTGGATATCCCCGCCACTGTTTTTTTATGCTGTATTTTCGCTGAAACAACGGCGTGAACCGTGAAAATTAAATATGATCGGTGCCTTTGGAGTGAGGTGACATACAATAAAGAAAAACCGCCGCGCATTCCTGCCCGGCGGTTCAGATAATAATTTTCCCGAAAAGTCTAATATTCCGGGGTCGGGTTTTCCGAAGGGGTGTCATCCGATTTCGGTTCCTCGGGCGATTGCTTGTCTTCTTTGTCCTTGCTCATTTTGTCTTTGAGGTCTTTGATCTTTCCGAAAAGACCCGGAACCGCCTCGACCAGTGCATCGAGCTTGCCCGGTTTGGCCGAAAGAAGCGAGATTTTTTTATCGTCCATTATGATAAAGGCCGATGGTTCAATTTTTGCCGCGCCGCCTCCCCCGCCGCCGAATCCGGAGCTTTTATCGGTGCTTTCGCCCTGGCCGCCGCCGGCGCCGAAACCGACCGATATTTTTACTACCGGGATAACGGTTTTGTCTTTGACCGTGATCGGCTCACCGACCACTGTCTGGGAACTGGCAATATCTTTCAGTTCGCCGACAATATCTTTCAGGATTTCAGAAACTTTGTTATCAGCCATAGCTGACTCCTTTCTTGCGTATCGTAAACCATTCATTGAATTTCCTGCTCAAATACCTTTGTAGTATATAGACAGCAACATAAACAATATAATAAATTCTGATATAAATCAAACCCTTACCTGCAAATCGAAGCTTTTCCGCGCTGAAATCCGGCCTGAAATCAATATGTTTCATTACCAAAGGCGCTATTCCGCCGGCGACAGTATAGGCGGCAAAGCAATTCCCGGTGTAATACGGGTCAGCAAAACCTCCGCGTATTTTGATAACGAGATAGCTGATTCTAATTTTCTTCAAAAGCCAGATTGCCTTTGATAGATACAGCCGCCAATCCTTCGGTATTTTCAGCCATCGTTTTCTTTTCTTCTTTTTTCCCTTAATGAATTTCAGGGAATCTATTTTCTTGAGTGATTTTTTCTTCTTCTTGCCACCAAGTACGGTTCGGTAAACCCGGATACCAGAGAGGTAGAATTGAAGAATCATAGAGGAAAGATCAAGTCGGGTTTTCAATATCAGGAAAGTAATTTCAGCGGTAAGGATATTCCCTTCAAAGCGGAGTCGAAGCCGTATGGAACCGATCAGAATGACTGCCGCCAGCAGTATCAATATAATTAAAATAATTTCCAGCATACCTGTTATACAGTATCGGACGAAAACCTGATCAGACAAGTTGCTAAAAACTGTCGAATGAAGGACAAAGTTTTGCGAGAAAACATCCTGAACAACCTGGTTTTCGGGCCTTGCAGACAGCCCGTCCGTGATCGATTAGAAGATGCGAGTAAATTATCCAGTCTTTTTTAGGTATAATCTCCATTAAATCGATTTCGATTTTTACGGGATCTTTCTCAGGTGTAAGCCCGAGCCTTTGTGATATTCTGGAGACATGAGTATCCACCGCTATTCCCTCGGCCTTTCCGAAGGCCGTCCCTAAAACCACCGAACCGGTTTTTCGTCCTACACCCGGAAGCTTCACTATTCTATCGAGCGTTTGAGGTATCTTTCCGCCGAATTCAGCGGCAATTATTTTCGAGGCTTTTATTATTGCCTTTGCCTTGTTTTTATAAAAGCCGGTCGAACGGATATCATCTTCCAGCATGCTTATATCCGCATCGGCAAATGCCTTGATGTTTCGATATTTTTTGAACAGATCCCGTGTAACGATATTCACCCGCTCATCGGTGCATTGCGCCGACAGGATGGTTGCTACCAGAAGTTGATGAGCCGTTTTGAAATTAAGCGAGCATTTTGAGTCGGGATAATGCCTTTTTAAAAGGGCGACTACTTTTCTTGTGCGGGCCTTTAGTTCTTTGATATCTTCTTTTTCCATCTGTTTTGAAGCGGTCGATTTGATTACTTAAGACCCAGGATGACCACCCGGTCGATATCGTTAAGGTCTTTTATAATCGAAATCGATTTATAGCGATTATCACTCTCAGTTATTTTGGCGATCAGGTCGGCCTGGTTATATCCGATTTCAAACATCAGCCGACCATTTTCCTTGAGATATTCTGGCGCCGTGTCAATCAGTCTCCTTATAATATCCATACCCTCTATCCCGGAAACCAGCGAGATTTTGGGGTCGGCCAGAACCTCCGGCGGAAGGTCTTTATACTCATCGTCAGAAATATACGGCGGATTGGAAAGAATAAGATCAAATCTACTATCCGGCGTCAGGGCCTCAAACATGTCCGAACAAATAAAAGTGATCCTGTCTTCGGCAAAATATGACTGTGCGTTTTGGCGGGCAATCCTGAGTGCGGCTTCGGAGATATCTGCGGCTGTGATTGCAGCGTCGGGCAATTCACAGGCCATGGTTACCGTCACGACCCCCGAACCGGCGCCAATATCGAGAATGGTTGGTTGGTTTATTTTTTTAAAGCGCGCGAAATTTATGGCAATTTCACAGAGAAGTTCCGTCTCCGGCGTCGGGACCATGACATCCTCGGTCACACTGAATTTTCGTCCATAGAACCAGGCCTCGCCGAGGATATACTGCAGCGGATACCTGGTGGCGCGCCGCTCGATGATTTTTCGAAATTTTTCAACGATCTTATCATCAATCAGCTTGGCGCCGTACAGGTACAAATCAATCCGTTCGACATCAAGGAGAGTCAGGAGAATAATCTCAACCTCGGCCGAGGCGGCGTCTATTCCCGCCTCTCGAAGTTTGTCTTCCCCCTCTTTGATTAATCGGTGGAATTGATTCTGATCCATAAGTTAATCAGAAGGTATCCATGAAATTCCATGCTCCAGATATGGATGACATTCCGGCGGCGTGGCGCACCCGGACCGGGCATGGCCGCTGAATGCATACATCCGAGCCGATTTGTTTATTGACACTGGGTCTGTTTTTCTTACAACCGATACCTGTGGCAATTCAGAAAGCAGAATTGCGCCGCCGAATAATATCGCGCCCGACTTCATAAAATTGCGCCTTAACATTTATCGTCATCCTCCTGCTCGGCGGCAAGATTGAAATTATTGATCTTCATCGACGGGACTCTCATAAGAATAGAATACTGGGGATAAACAATCCGATCTTTCGAGATCAGTTTAATATTGGAAAACGCTTCGAGAATCGACTGGTTGGTTCGCATATTTTTAACCGGGTGGGCGATTTTGCCGTCTTCGATGAAAAAAGTTCCGTCGCGGGTTGTCCCGGTGACCATGGTACGCATCGGGTTGAGAAAATTGAGATACCAGAAATGCGTTATCAGAATGCCTTTTGATGTCGAGGCGATCATTTCATCGAGACTGGATTCACCTCCGGCGACCACCAGGTTTTTCGGATACGGGCCGTAATTATTGGTCGGTGCCAGCGCATGACCGGTCGAGGCTGTTTGCATCAGGTTAGCGTAATAAGAGTTATAAACCACCCCGCGGGCAATGCCGTTTTCAATAAGCGGCACTCTCCGTTTGGGAACGCCCTCATAATCAAACGGGGGAGACGTGAACGATTTGTCAAAGGGATCCTCGGTAACGCTAAAATTATCCCCCGCGATTTTCTCACCGATATGCCCGGCCATAAATGAGCGGCGCTGATATAATGTCTTGCACCCGAAACCCATGAAGGATAGAAGTATCAACAACTGTCCCACTGCGGCCGGTTCGAGTATTACGGTGTATTGCCCGTCAGAGAGAGTTTTCGGATTTCGCGACAGCATCGCCTTCTGCGAGGCCGTAAGCGCCTGGTGGGTGGCGTCGATCTGTACTGCATCGGGGTTGTATGCCATACTCCATCCGGAGTGTTTCCTTACCCCGGCCAGCGTTATGGATAATTGGGCATGATTACCCGTATAGAAGCGGTTCACGCCAAGCGTATTGGCCACCGCCAGCATTTTCTGCTCCTGCCGAAACGCTCCCGAGGCTTCAAGTGACCCTTTGCGCGCCACGGCGAAAACCTGTTTTATCGCTTCGGCACGTTCCATCGGGCCGAAATGCAGCGTTCCCTTTGATATATAATCTTCCTTCAATTTTTCA
>DAOWOO010000409.1 GCA_030642025.1 Candidatus Zixiibacteriota bacterium
ACGCAATGGTCCCGGTCTGAACTTCGATTTGACCAGTAAGCGTTATCTCGAAGAATACAGTTATCGGGGAGTATCCGATTCTACCATATTCAAGAATGAAAGCACGGCTCGGTTAATGAACAACTATGTGCAGGGGTTTTTGTTTATTGCGGATTCTCTTCGAAGCGCCGGTGATTACGAAGGGGCGCTGGAAATCGTAAGACGGTCGATGAAACTTCTGCCAAATGCATTTGATAACTATGCTTACGCCGCTCAGGTTTTCGCCTACATGGGTTACCTGGATACATTGCAGACATTTATCGAGGAAGCCCCTACCATCCGCAAACGTGAGCTGTACTACAACTGGGGAGTGACGGCCGCGGCGGCCGGACGTTGGGATGATGCCGCTTATGTTCTGGAACTGACTCACCGGATGTACCCCGACTATGTTGAGGGATTCCGGCAGTTGGCCCGGTTGTACTATCAGCAGAAAAACTGGGATCGGCTGCTTGAGATAGTCACCGCCTGGGTTGATATACATCCCGATGATTACGAAACAAAGTCACTTCTACGTCAGATAAGAAAAGAGCAATCAGTCCGGAATCAGACTAGGGACGGCGGTTGATGAATATTCTGGCCCTGAACTGGCAGGATCGATCCAATCCGCTGGCCGGCGGCGCCGAGGTGCATCTTGAGGCACTGCTTCGGCGTATCGTGAAACGCGGTCACTCGGTGACACTTTACTGTTCCGGATATGATTCGGCGCTTTCTGAAGAGATTATTCAAGGAGTCAAGATCATTCGGCGGGGGAACCGTTATAATTTCAATCTTGTCACGCCGTTTATCCTGCCGAAAATCGTGCGGGAGGGAAATTTCGACGTTATGATCGAAGATATCAATAAGATACCATTTTACACGCCGATGTTTCTGAATATTCCAACCCTAGTGGTGGTCCCGCATCTGTTTTCAACCACAGTCTTCAAGGAAATAAATTTTGCCCTGGGGTTGTATATCTACCTGTTCGAAAAGCCCCTGGTGTCGGTTTATCGGGGTTTCAAGTTCAATGTCATTTCAGAATCAACCGCTGAGGATATCAAAAGGCGCGGGATTCCCGATGAGGACGTTTCGGTAATTCACTGTGGCATTGATAATGACATCTACAACTTCGATCCTAATGTCGCCAAGTTCGAGCATCCTACAGTTCTATACCTGGGGCGAATTAAGAAGTACAAATCGATTGATCATATTCTTATCGCCTTTAAAAGGCTTTTATCCACTGTCTCCGATGCCCGGCTTAAAATTATCGGCGACGGCGACTATTTGCCGGAGCTTATAAACCTGGCGGAAACCTTGAAAATCTCCGACCGGGTGGAATTTCCCGGCTATGTGGATCGAGCCGCCAAAGTTGATATGCTTCGTCGGTCGCATGTGGCGGTGTATCCGTCGCTGAAGGAGGGCTGGGGGCTGACCAATATCGAGGCCAATGCCTGTGGTACAGCCGTCATTGCCGCCAATTCTCCCGGTCTGCGCGATTCGGTTTCCGACAATGAGACCGGTTATCTTTATGAATACGGCAATATTGACGAATTGACCGCCCGGCTGGAAAAGATACTGACTGATGACAATGAACGGGCCCGTCTCGAAAAAGGCGGACTTGAATGGGTGAAAAAATTCAACTGGGATGATGCCGCCGACCGGTTTCTCAAGATACTGGAATTGGTGGCCAATTAAACTGAAGGGATTATGCGCAAGAAAAGATTCTGGTCCATATTCTTTGGCATTCTGATTTCGGCCGTCTTTATGGTTGTGATACTCTATAATGTCGATGTCAAGGAGCTGGGAAGCGCCCTGAAAGAGGCCAACTATATCTGGCTGATTCCCAATATTCTTCTGGTTGTCTTTGCCATGTTTCAACGCGCCGAGCGCTGGAAATATATGCTCAAACCGATTGCCCGAATTCCGTATAAGAGACTGCTGGCGGCCACCTGTATCGGGTTTATGGCCAACAATATCCTGCCTCTGCGGCTCGGTGAATTCGTGCGCGCCTATTCGCTTGCCCGGCAGGACCGGGTTGTAACCAAGTCGGCGTCGCTGGCTACCATTTTTGTCGAGCGGATGGTTTTTGATCTTTTAGCCCTGCTTTTGATTCTTTCGGTAATTCTCGCCTTCGTGCCGATTCCGGTGGATGATAGTTTTCAGTTTGGCGTAGCCCTGTCACTATTAATCGCCATATCCGGGCTGATCTTTGCGGTGGTAATTGTCATGAAACCGGAGGGTTCAGGAAGGCTTC
>DAOWOO010000247.1 GCA_030642025.1 Candidatus Zixiibacteriota bacterium
AAAGGAACGCTTGTCTGATAACGCCACCGTCACATTATCTCCACCCTCAACAACATGATTGTTGGTAAGAATATAACCGTCCGGACGAATAATAAAGCCCGAGCCGTATGAGGCCACACGCGGCGGGATTCCCAGAAACCGGCGCCAGAGCGGATCAATATTCTGGGCCTGGGGATTATCCCCCTCGGCAAAGACATTGACCACAGCATCCCGGGTCTTCTCAACCACCGCCACAAACGGCGATTCACCGCCCTCGTTTACTGGATAAGATCGGGAGGCGGCAACAGGAAGAACCTGCGCGTCCGATTTCCACTGGTAATGCCGATTATTCCCGGAAAAATAGTGCGCGGCGCTAAGCCCGATAACTATAACCAAAACAGTGGAGATAAAAAAGAAAAACGCGCCCCTGATATAATGGCCGCTACCTTTGTCCCGCAACACGCTCCTCCGCATCAATTAGAGACTCGTAATATAACAAGTTTCCAAAATTTGTCAACAACTTTCTTAACATCATAAATATACAAATATTTGGCCCAAATGTTCCTTTTTTTCTATACACCTAATATTATACTGATAAAAGTGATATTTTTATTGATTATTTTTGGTATTTATTCAGCCGAGGGTTTCAAGGCTGGCGCGATCAACCAGACACGGCTGTCGAGACTTTGCAGATCAGTGATAATGCCCGTGGAAAGCTTTTTGGATGTGAGCACATCCTTTTCGCCCGAAAATAGTTCTGTCATCCGCAATTTGGCTGTTTTTATTCCTATTTGCTTCAAATCAACCCTGATCGCCACCCGAAGCGGATGACGATCCATCCTCTTAAACGGCAATTGCGGCCGGGAATACAGCACGAATAACAAAGCGCGCTTCTTATCGGTTCTGATAATGGCCCGCACATCCGGATTGGAGGTGTAAATAAACGGCCTAACCTGACAATCGGCCAGAAGAGACTCCAGAAAACTCATTTTAGTATGACAATACTGAGTTGAAAGATCAAAGCTTACGAATGCAAGTAAGCCCTTGTATTTGTTGGATTTGATAGCCACCACGCTCTTGCCGGCCCTGGCCATCGCCTTCATCTGTATATCGGTGGAAGATAAGGTTCCATAGAGCAAAGTCGGAAAAGAGGAATCGTTGTACCTGACCTCGGCCACCTCGAATGATGTCGAGGATTTCAGCCGGAGAAAGGCCGAAAGGATATTGCAGGCGCTGCCGTTGGTGTCATACCTGGGCATCAGGCCGACAAAGATAATATTCACTCCCTCTTTGATCTTTTCCACCAAAAGCTCCTGCTCGGCGGTATCCATATACTCCGAGACCGGTATTATCAGGGTTTGGTATTTATCCAAGCTGCCGCTGTTGGTCAATTCCGGAATCTTAAAATCGATTTTGAGGCGATCCAGATCCCGGCCGATACCCGGCAGGGTGGAATATAACAAATTCTCTATATACGCAAACGGCGTTCCTTTACAGAACAGCTCCAGATTCGCATGATTTTTGTAAGATACCACACCGACATTGGAAACTGATTCGAAAACGCCGAAATCTATCTGCATGGCCGCCGCACTAAAATACTTGAGTACGTCATAGGAGGGTTGAATAGTACCATCATTGGCCAGAGCAGCGTCATACCAATGGTCCCGCTCGACAAACATGTTGGCGTTGAAGCCCTTAATTCCACCTGCCAAGGCCAGTGTCAACATATACCGAGTGGCGGATTCGGAGACCGGGAAGAAATTCTTGGACTTCTCCGGCTCGGCCGACGACATCCCCACCGAAAGCTCGGTGGCGAAGGAAAAATCGCTGTTGGCGGCAACATAACGGACTTTCTGCAGAAGATCGGAAGAACTGTCATTCCAGGTCAGACGCACCCCCATGATCTTCGGCTCCTCCTCCTGGCTCTGAAAATCATTCATGGGCGGCTCAACATTGGCGCGGAAACTGACCGTGCTTAAAAACAGCGGACTGCATGAAAACGAGAGATATAGATCCTTAATAGCGTTGAGATAATCGACCTGCAAGAACTCCTTGAACTTAAGCCAGTCCATTCGCGTGGCCAGACTGTGATCCTGAATGGCATTGAGTTCCTCCAGCTCGGCAATCTCGGAGAAATCCTTGAGCTTGAGGCCGTAAGCCTTATTGAAACGCCTGATCTCCTTATATTTGCCCTCCAGAAATTCAGGATATAACTGCTTTATCGTGTGTTCATTGTAATCGGCGCTCTTGGGCTCAAAATTGCCGCCAAAGAAATTGTCGCTGCCCAATTCGATCATAAAAACCGGTCCGCGCGGATAGATATAATTCTTGATAATCTCAGTCAGCCCGTTGAAATAATGCTTCACAAAATTCATATAGCGGGGATTGTTGATCGAGGGATAATTGGCTGCCTGAACCCCATTGCTGGAAACCGGCCTGACAAATCCGCCCTCAGAATCCAACGCGAAAACCTCCGGATATTTATCCAGGAATTTGGGCAGACCATGACGATCCCATTCAGAGCCGATAAATGGTCCCGGACGGAGGATCATCTTAAAACCGAACTCACGCGCCAACTCAATAAAAACGATCAAATCCTTGGTCTGATCGGAAAAACCTGAGAAATCGAAATCCCGGTTTTCATCCTCATGCAGATTCCAAGGTACAACCGTGGATATAATCTTAAAACCGGCCTTCCTGATACGCTCGAAACAAATCGACCAATATCTTTTGGGCACGCGAAAATAGTGGATCTCCGCAGAAAAAGGGAGGTATTCCTCTTTGCCAATTAGAACTTTGTGATCAGAAATAGCTATCATAATAAATTAATGGCATAATTCTATTCAAAATGCGATACAAAGTCAATAAAAATCACAAAAACCCCCCTCCGGTTCCGGTTTGTCTCATTTAAAACATTGATTATCAATAAGATACAGTTTAACAAAAACTGATTTCGAAATAAAAAAGGCCGTGCCGTAATGGCATAACTCATGCCACTTTGGCACGGCTGATATTTCAATGATAATTATTGCCGATTATTTCAGCAATATCATTTTCTTGCTATCGACAAATTCGCCGGCTACAACCTTATAGAGATAGATTCCGCTGGCGACCTCGCTACCGCTGTTATCTTTGCCATCCCAAGTTACCGATTTCCAGCCGACATCCAGCTCCTTATCGACAAGTGTACGGACTTTCTGTCCTCTGATATTGTAAACCGTAAGATTTACGAATGACCTGGTGGGAACCGCGAACTCGATTTTTGTATCGGGGTTAAACGGATTGGGATAATTCTGGCTCAGTTCAAACACATCGGGAACCAGACCCGGATGAATGTCATATACCTTGGAAATACCCAATTGTATTGTCTGGTTTCCCACATACACTGGAACGAGACTATAGCCGTTATTATCTGTTAGAACAAAATCACCGCCTGGCGGAAACCATGTCGAATCAAGAGTGAAATCAATCTTCTCAGCGGTAATCAACGCAATGGAATCGGCCAGATAGGTCATTTCAATCGTCCCCATAAGTATGTATTCGGTAGTTGCCTCAAACATTGGAGAATAGTCGGGATATGCAATGCCGGATACAGCTCCCAATATCGCCGTGTCAACGCTCCATCTACTCATTGGGATATCAATATATATATTGGCTGTATCGAAGTAAATAGTGTCAACCTCAAAAAGGTATCTATTCATAATAAAACCCAGTGACGACGCTTGGAT
>DAOWOO010000237.1 GCA_030642025.1 Candidatus Zixiibacteriota bacterium
CTCGTGCGATGATCTCGTCCTTCAGAAGATGGAAGATATGACGTACGGCGTCTATGACCTTGAATACTTCGGCGTTGGAATGATCGCCGCCGAGCCGATAGCCAACTGTTGTGTTGCCTGGGGAACACCGGGTGATGCTAACAAGGACGGCACTGTCAATCTGACCGACATCCTTAATGCTATTTCTTATGTATACGTTGCGCCGCAGGGTGAACCACAGGCCGCTGACGGCTGTAACGCCCTTTATGACGCAAACGGTGACGGTGCTTCGGCTGAAACTCCGAACGTTAACCTGACCGATATCCTGAATATGATATCGAACGTGTACGTTGCCCCGACTGGTGAACCGCCTCTGTGTTGCCCGCCGGGATGCATATATCCGTAATCGAGCCTTTTGGCTTGTGAGCGTTTAAAAGTTCAGGAAGCTATCATTTTGATAGCTTCCTGAATTTCTCAAAAAGGGACTATTTCACCGCCGTCATATTTGAGTGGATCTGAAATTGTCCGATAAGAAAAATGTAAGTGATTATAATATAGAGCGGGTTTTAATTTTCAGGAGAAAGATTACCCGTAAGGCAACGTAAAGTCGAAAATGATTGTTATATATAAATGAAAAAGAAAAATATGATACTTAACAATAGGAGAGCTGGCATGAACGGAAGGCGTATGTTGTTGATAACCCTGGGATTGACTGCCTTGTTCGTTTTAGGTGGAGTCCTCAACTCATTGGCTGAGGTCAAACCCGAGATTGACAGGATTGAACCGTTTATCTGTAAAGGAAGGGTGGAAGTTCAGTTTGAAAGCGATGTGGATCTTAACCGCATTGACAATAAGGGCGGCAGCCTGAGCCTTGGGATATCATCACTGGATTTAACACTGGAAAGGCATGCTGTCAACGATGCCCGCCCGCTTTTTCCATGGCGTCAGGGTCAGAAGGCAATGGTCGGCAGCGATGATATGTCGAGGTATTTCATTCTGGAAATACCTGATGAATCTGATGTACTGGCGTTGGTGGACGACTTGCAGAAAAGCCCTTATATCAGAAGCGCCTCTCCTGTTTGGGCCCTTCCGGTCGCGGCCCTGGCCAACGATGATTATCGGTCCAGCCAATGGGCCCTTAATAAGATACAGGCTAACAACGCCTGGGATATTCAAACGGGAACCGATACCTGTATTGCCGCCGTGATCGATATCGGCGTTCTTTACAACCATGAAGATCTAAAGGCGAATATCTGGGTAAATCCGGCCGAGGATATCGACCATGATGAAATTGTCTGGGATGAGGACGATTTCGACAGCGTTGACAGTCCCGATGATCCCAACATTTTGATAGATGATCTGATCGGCTACGACTTTTTTAACGGATTCGGCGGCGGTATGGATTGCTATGCGGGTGAAGACTGCAGTACGCCGGATAATGATCCCAAAGATTTTGACGGTCACGGGACTCATATTGCCGGTATAATCGCCGGTGTCACTAATAATGAAATTGGCATATCGGGACTTTCCGGAGGTTGGGTGGGTGACACTCTCTGGGACGGTACTCCTCTTCACAATTTTGCCACCAAGATTATGTGCCTTCGCGCCGGAGCACTGGCTGAAGATGAAATAGGTTATCTGCCGACCGATTACCTGTCACAGGCTATGGATTATGCCATTTTGATGGGCGCCACGCACATTAACTGCAGTTGGGGCGGCGGCGGTCTTTCCGGACAGATGAGTGTAATTACCGCAATGCGCAATGCCATGGATAATGATATCTTTGTGGCTCACGCCGCCGGCAATGATGATGCGAATAATCCGGACTATTACGATGCCGGCACATATTCAACCTGGAACGGTCATAAGCTGGTCTTATCGGTAGCCAGTTCCAATCATCAGGATCTGAGGAGCGATTTTTCCAATTACGGACTCTGGGTTGATGTTACCGCTCCCGGCGGAGGGGGCGGCGGCGTGAATAATATACTGAGCACTTACTCGATTGAGTATTCACCCGCTTATGTTTATATCCAGGGGACATCAATGTCCTGCCCGTTTACAGTCGGTTTGGCCTGCCTGATTAAATCGCATATGCCGCATTTGCATGAACATCAAATTGATTCCGTAATCATCAATACCGCCGACCCGATGCCCAATGAACCGTATTGGATAGGCGAGCAACTGGGTTCGGGACGAATAAATGCCCAGGCGGCTCTTGAGGACTTTGCAGAGGCCGATTTCGAGGTAACCTCGGTTAATGTCGGCTCGGCACCGTTTTCGGTCGATTTTGAGGATACCTCGCCCAATTTACCGAGTTCATGGGATTGGGATTTCGGCGACGGCGGCTCGGCTGAGACCCAGGATGCTTCAAATGTTTATACCGAGTGGGGACTTTACTCTCCTTCGCTGACCATTACTGAGCCGCGGGGCACACATACAAGGGTGAAGAAAAATCTTGTTATGATCACGGCCGATACAATAAGAATGCCGTCCATACCGACTATGGGTAATGATACCGATATTGTCATGCCGGTCTATCTCGACAATAAATTTCTTGCCACTGAAATCAGCTTTCCGTTCGATATCAGTGTCGGTAAACAGTATTGCAATTTCGACTCTTTTTCGGTGGCCGGTCTGAGGACGGAATATTTCGAGGATATCACCATTCCCAACCAGGATCCAACCTGGAGAAATGCTTATCGAATCAATATGCGCCCGAACCTGTCAACGGGCTCCGATTACCTTCAGCCTGACACCGGCGCCATATTGAATCTCTGGTTCCATATTTCATCGTTCGCGCCGCAGGGCATTATTTCAATCGATTCCACCAATTTCAGCGGCAAGGCTCTTGAGGTGAAATCCCTTTACTATAATTACACTCCGGATTATATCCCAGGGTTGATTCTTGTCGATATCCCCAACTGCTGTTTGTTCTATGGTATTCCCGGCGATGCCGATAAATCTGGCACCGTTAACCTGACCGATATATTGAATGCCATATCATACGTGTATGTCGATCCAATCAGCGAACCCGAGGCGGCCGATGGCTGTAACGCCCTCTATGATGTCAATGGCGACGGAACCTCGGTGGAGAATCCAACCGTCAACCTGACCGATATATTGAACATGATTTCGCATGTTTATGTCGAACCGACCGGCGAACCGGTTCTCTGCTGCCCGCCGGGATGCCAGTTGCCCTGAGAGAATTAAATATCATTTCCGGGGTAGCGTCTGAGAGGCGTTACCCCGGTCGTATTTTTGGATGAATTTTTTTATTGACTCACAATTGGCAAAAGAGTATAATAATTTGAATAAAAGTTCAGACCAAGCGTCCTAATAAAAGGAGGTGAACAAAAGTATTACTTGTTATAGATTTGTCTTTTATAAAAGCTGTTGATCGGCTATTGAATTGTCGCTGGCGGATAAATGGAATTTGATTACGGCAGTGAGATATAAGGGAGTATTAAACGATTAAACATAGGAGTTATCAATGAAAAGGAGTTTTATTGTAATTGCCGCATCGGCACTAATCCTCATTGCGGCATCAGCCTTCGCAGAACCCGGCCCCGTGCCGATTCACGCGGAAATCAACGCGCCGCTGGAAAGAATTGTTGGTACCGACACCATCATGCCCAATACTGACTTCACTATTGATTTATATTTTAGCCAGAATAGCGGCAACAATTGCCTTGGTCTTACTTGTGGTTTCTTGTTTTATTCGCCGGATTCATTATCTGGTCTGACTCTCCGCGATATCGGTGGTGAGCGATTAAGTGGCGCTCTGTTGCTGCAGAATGGCTTTGAAATTGGCGGAATCTTCGGTACGCGATTTTGGGA
>DAOWOO010000073.1 GCA_030642025.1 Candidatus Zixiibacteriota bacterium
GACGATGCCTATCACCCGCTTTTCTGGGCATCGAAACTGCATTTCTTTATTACTGAACAGCCGTTTTATAATTTCCCATACACTTTCGGTTTTCTCTTTGCCACCGGGGTTTACAGCCGTGCCAAAAAAGAAGGCAAGGCCTTTGCACCGAAATACGATGCTCTGTTAAGGGATACCGGTATGATGACCTGCGAGGAATTGGCCGAGAAGCATCTTGGTGTAGATTTAACCAAAGATGATTTCTGGAATGAGGCGGTCAATCTGACCCTGACCGATGTTGACGAGTTTGTCAAGTTGGTTGGGTAGATAGGAGTTTTGGGTGCCGGGTCTGACTGCCCGGCATACAATTATTATAGACAATCTTATATCCTCGCCAATCCCATGCAGGCGGCGTGGAGCGAGACAATCATGACGATAAAAACCGTCCGGGCGGTTCTGGCCTTCAGTCCCGGAAAACTGTATTCGATAAATCCGTCCTCGCAACTGTGAAGGCAGTCGCCGCACAGGGTGCAGGTGACCGCCGGTTTACGCCTTTTAATGTCGCTTAAATTCAGTGCATCATAACGGCAGGACAACCGACAGATGCCGCAGTCGGTGCAATTATCATTAATTTTAATCCGAAACGGATTGATTTTTCCCAGCCAATCGGCCAGAAGACCTATCGGGCAGAATACCACACAATGAGTCATCGAGCCGGTTTTCCGCGACCAGAGAAGCATCACCGCTACCCCAACCAGCCCGAAAGCCAGACCAAGGATAGTTGCAATAACCGATGATACCCCTACCAGTCTTAATACTATGGCAGTGGCTATTACAATTATCGTTATAATAATCCGTACCGGAGTGCGCCAATGGGGGAGTTTTTTCGGCTTTTTGCGGCCGCCTGAGGCGGCGCTGTCCCATGCTCCGATATAACACAGATGCGAGCACCAGGCCGGGCCGACCAATAAAACAGTCGAGACAAACAGAATCGGCATGAACAGCCCCTCTCCGCGATAGAGCGGCCCGGCAATAATCATGGCCGGGATCGGAAGATGCAGTTTGCCGGTCATGAGAAATTTTTCAAATCCGGCCAGTCCCAAAATCAACTGAGCAAAAAAGACGGCGGAAAACAAAAGCCAGATACGTCTCCGCCAGACAGGTGTTTTTGACGGGTCGAGCATTTTCTCGGTGATAACAGCGGCATAAGTGGATAACAAAAATATCTCAAACCAGCCCAGGCCGGGGATGAATCGTTCCAGCAGCAGGAGCGGGAGCCCAACCTTGAATTGTACGACAGCCAGTAAAATACCGGTAAATATAAATGCTCCGGCAGATGGGTTTGCGTACTCTTCCAAGCGATTATATAACCTCTGGTTTTTTTTGGATCTGAGGATATAGGCAGAGAGTAATGTAAATATGGCAACTGTCCCAAGTATGATGGCCAGCCGTGCCCAGGGCTGTTCAAAAGCAATTCTGGTCTTTACAAACTCAACGGTGGTATCGATCCAGATTAAAGCTCCGGCTAAAAGAAGGATTTGCAGGACTGTCAATGACCAGCGTCGTTTCAATAATAAAAGCAGGGGAGCGGCCAGTGATACCGCCATAGGTCCGAGGTGACCGATCCTTAAAAAATGCGCCGACAGAAATAGCGCCGACAAGATTACCGGAAGCAAACGAAGGACAGTCATTATGATTATTCCCTCTATCCCCGAAGCATAGTCAGGAGCATTTTAAACGGTTTGTCCGCATACAAAGCGTGCGGTATATCAGCCGGCATAATTACGATTTCGCCTGTTTTCGTCGTGACCGTTTCGCCGCCGATAACCAGCCGCACTTCACCATCGTACACCTGCACCATGGCGTCGAACGGCGATGTATGCTCGCTTATGCTCTGCCCGGCGTCAAGGGCAAAGAGAGTAACATTGCCGCTTTTGGCCTTCATAATTGTCCGGCTGACGATTGATCCGTCGGCATAATCAATCAGCCTGGTCAGTTTATGGTCTACAGCTACGGCCAATGATGCCGAATTATTATTCTTCTCATTCATATTATTCTCTTTTTCCTTTATTAGGCGGCAATTGTTTCCAGTACCTGGCCGCGAATCCCGATCTTTATTATCGATAGCTGGATATCCTTACCGGAGTTTTCCAGCGCAATGCGAACCAGTTGAACCAGCCCGAAACAGCAGGGAACTTCCATGATGGCCAGTTCTATAGATTTAAGATTATTCTGCGCGAAAATCTCAGCCAGTTTCTTTATGTATAATTCAACATTGTCAAGTTTGGGACAGCCGATTAAAAGGGTTTTGCCGGCCAGCATTGTCGAGTGAAAATCGGGCAGGGCGAACGGAACACAATCAGCCGCAATCAGAAGCTCGGCATTATCGAAATATGGCGCCTGGATTGGCGCCAGGTTCAACTGCACCGGCCAGTTGCGGAGTTGAGAGGTTTTCTCTGCAGCTACTGAATATCTTTTCATTGCCGCATCAGGTTCAGGACAATTCAAAGATTGTGCCTGAGAACCGGGGCATCCCTGGTGGATTTGCTGCAGGTGAGGATGTCCGATTTCGGGAAGCTTTGCCTTCCTGTCAGTAATGGATTCCGGTTTGCCTTCCGCTGCCTGTAATTGGGCCAGGTGTTTTTTTACAGCTTCGGGATTAAAACCTTCAACATCGCGATCCTCAACCGTCAGGGCTCCCTGCGGGCATTCGCCCAAACAGGCGCCCAGCCCGTCGCAGTACGTCTCGCTGACCAGTTTGGCCTTACCGTCGATAATCTGCAGCGCTCCTTCGGCACAGGCCGGTACACACTCGCCGCATCCGTCACATTTTTCCTCATCGATTATTATCATCTTGCGAATTGCCATATTTTTCTCCAGTCTGTTTTATCAAATACGGCGGTAATATCGAAAAATGGAGCGGAACTGTCCTTGACTCAAATCAAAACACCAATCTTTATATGAAATCTGGAAATTGTATTAGGTAATTATGTATATAACACACCTAATTGACAAAACAGATAAAACCAATAATATATCTAATAAGAGTTTGTGGCAATCAGGAACATTTATTAGCTTATTTGATATGATTGAAAAGTTAGAAATTACCAGTTTAATTGCGGCTTATGCAATTATCCACCATTTACAAAACATGTTGAGTACTGAAAAGGTTTTTAAGGATCACGAACCATTTATATTTGTTAGAGATCAATTAAAATTGGCAAGAAAACTGTTATCATCATACGATTTGGGGAATATAGATGATTTATTTGAGAATACATACAGATCAATTGAAGAAAGTTCGTTCAAGCCGTATTTGGGTAATGACAATTATAAAGAATTTGTACTTGGGTGTGTAAACGGTATAGATACTGTAATTAGCCATGAGCTAAAATCTCAACAATGCTACATACTCCCAAGAAATTTAATAAGGTATTCAGACACCGAATCGCTTAAGTTTGAAGAGTTTTCTAAGATAAGTGGTTGTCTCTTTGAAATGAAAGAGGCTCAATTATGCTTGGTGTTTGGGAGAGATACGGCTTGCGTATTTCATTGTATGTGCGCCCTTGAAAATGTATGGCCTACTATCGAGAATATTGTACAGAAACATGGAATAAGCTGGTCTTTAGGCTCTGTAGCCTTTGGAAAAAACTGGGGCAATTTATTAAATGAATTGGATAAGGAAATTAAGGAAACAAAGCAAAAGCATAAAGCAAAACAGAACAAAGGGATGCTTGAAACACTATCTAACATCTCTGCGCATATGCGGGCTATAAAAGAAGCTTGGCGTGATGATACTATGCATGCTCGTGGGCCTTTTAGCCAAAAAGTGGCTATTGATGTTTTTAATACAACTTGCATCTTTCTAAACTATTTGGCGTCTTTAGAGGATTAGGTTTATGAAGTATATAATTGCCTTGTATTATATTTTTTCGCCGTCGGCTATGGCGGTAAGGCGCTTTTGATCGACAATTGTAATGATTTTGCTGTCAACCTCTATGATCTTGTTTTCCTTGAACTTGCGCAGATTTCTGGAAAGGGTTTCGCTGATTGTGCCCAGGCGATTGGCCAATTCGGTTTTAGACGTATCAAGGATAATAGTATTGCTTCCCGCCTTTTCCGATTCGATCAGCAAAAATGATGCTATCCGGGCCGGAACTTCCTTGAGCGATAACTGTTCCACCTGATTATTAAAATCGCGCAGGAAGCCGGAAAGGGAACTGATAATTTTCAGCGATATGAGCGGGATTTTTTTTAGAAGATTGATAAAGTCATTTTTGGGAAAGAAAGCCACAACAGAATCTTCCACGGCAACACAATTGGCCGGATACCGGTTGCCGTGAAAGATGGCAACTTCGGCAAAGAGCATTCCCTGTTTTATCTGGTGAAGCGTGTATTCCTTGCCATCTGGAGATGCCTTGTACAGTCTTACACGCCCGGATAATAGAATAAAAAAACCGTCCGCCGGATCACTCTCCAGAAATAGTATCTGCCCTCCGGCAATATTTTTAAACGTGGCAATATCGGCGACCGCCGTCAGTTCATCCGGTTCGAGATCGCGGCCGAGGAAACTTCGGTGCAGAAGCTCTTCAAATTTCATATCGGCAAAATATCCAAATCAGCGTCTATCATGCAATAAGTTTATTTCACGGCTTTGTGTATGGCGGTGACACCGAAAAACCGGCGGTCGAAGGAAACCTCGGAAAAGCCGGTTTTATAAAGAATGTCGGCCAGTTCCTCGGCCGAATAAAACGAACGGATCGAACCCGATAGATATCTGTAACCGGCGCTTGAACCGGAAATCAGCCCGCCGGTCGGGGCGACAGTCAGTTTGACAAACAGGTGCATCAATCGCCTGATAACACCTGATTTGGGCTGGCTGGTTTCAAGATTTACAAACCGACCGTTTGGTTTTAAAACCCGGTGAAATTCCCTGAAATGTGAAAGCAGGCCCTCGGGTGTGGAATTTATATTCCGGGTAGCATATGAAATAGTAATCAGGTCAAAGCTGTCGTCCTCAAACGGAAGATTACCGGCCTCGCTGATTACAAAATTGATTGCGTTACCGAATGGTTTGGCTCTGGCCAGAGTGAGCATGGGCAGTGAAAAATCGGCCGCATATATTTTCGTTCCATCCCTGCTGAGCTTTTTCAGGTATCCTGCCATCTCGCCGGTTCCGGAGCATACATCAAGCCACCGTTCGCCCCCATCTGCCGCGGCAATCTGCGCCGCCTTTTTCCGCGTGATTATATCCATCCCGAAAGTAAGGATATGATTGACCGGTTCGTATGTGCGCGGTATCCGGGCGTAAATGTTTTGAAGAACTTTGTTCATGGGGATACTTTCTTGTAAAGGCGCATAGCTACCGGGTTAATGCCGTATGGAATGGACGAATATCTGCGAATTCCATAGTATTACCGGCTTTTTATGGCTTCGGCAAAGTCCTCTCTGATCGGGTGAAAAATATCCAGCATAACAAACGGCTCATCACCGACACATTCGGCACTGTGCTTAACATTCGGCGGGAAATGGCAGAAATCGCCTGCCTTGACAGTTCTGGTCTGATCCCCGATAATCATGATTGCTTTTCCCGACTGCACCCGGCCCATCTGTTCATGCGGGTGAGAGTGGGTTGGCACCGAGTAGCCGGGATGAATGGTGGTCAGCACCATCATCATCTTTTCACCCTGAAGGCCGACCAGGACCGATGTTTCAACCCCGGCCATTGGCTTGAATGAAGGGGCCTCGGACGATTCGATAAAATATTTGGATATTTCAGGCATTGCATTTTTCTCCTGATTGGAAAAGTTCTTTATTGTGATAATTCTACAATCTGAATACCTGAGAGTCAAGTCATTCAGCCCGGTTTTGCTCGTCTATCATATGCAGGGCAGATTAAACAGGGGTCTGGTTTATGCCGGTTAATCGACTGAAAACGACCTGCCGGGTCGAAGTGATGCGCGGCTATTGATTTTAATCACTTTATATTTCGCTGTTGTTACTTTATAGAATCGGTATTATTATATCAATCTGGCGGGTTGTCGAAACTATCCGGCAAACTGGCCGATAATGGCATACAAAGACTAATTAGAACAGAGAGAAGTAACCGATGGCGAACAAGAACAAGGTTCCGAAAACTGCAATAACACCCCGGCGGGAAGAAGATTATCCCGAGTGGTACCAGAACGTGATCAAAGAAGCCGATATGGCCGAAATGTCGCATGTCCGCGGCTGTATGGTGATCAAGCCGTGGGGATACGGCCTGTGGGAGAATTTCAAGCAGGCGCTTGATTTGAAAATAAAAGAGACCGGACACGAGAACGCTTATTTCCCGCTTTTTATTCCGTTGAGTTTTCTTGAAAAGGAAGCCAGTCATGTCGAGGGGTTTGCCAAGGAGTGCGCTGTTGTGACCCACCACCGGTTGGTGGAGAAGGATGGTTCTCTTATTCCGGCCGGTAAGCTCGAAGAACCTCTGGTTGTCAGGCCGACTTCGGAGACAATTATCGGCCGCTCGTTCGCCAAATGGGTGCAGTCATACCGTGATTTGCCGCTGCTGATAAACCAGTGGGTCAATGTTGTCCGCTGGGAGATGCGCCCCCGGATATTCCTGCGTACGACCGAATTCCTGTGGCAGGAAGGACATACCGTGCATACCACCGAGGAGGAGGCACGTGAAGAAACAATGAAGATGCTCGATGTGTACCGCTGGTTTGCCGAGGATATCCTGGCTATCCCGGTCATTGTCGGTGAAAAAACCCCGGCCGAGCGTTTTCCCGGAGCGGAAAATACGTATTGTATCGAAGCGATGATGCAGGATAGAAAAGCGCTCCAGGCGGGGACCTCGCATTACCTGGGGCAGAATTTTGCCAAAGTGTTTGAAATACGTTTTCTCAATAAAGACGGCGTTCTTGAAGATGCTCGAACC
>DAOWOO010000313.1 GCA_030642025.1 Candidatus Zixiibacteriota bacterium
ATCTGGACTGCGATGTCGAGGAACCAAACGGGCATCTGTTCCTAAAACCGAAGATAGCGGAACATCATCCGGTCGAAGTGCTGATTCCGAAAGTACATCTTGACAAATGCACGTTCTGCGGTCTCTGTTCTGAAATATGTCAGTTCAACGCCATTGCCGTTATGCCTGCTAATGTTGTCGTCTTTCCGTCGCTGTGTCACAGCTGCGGTGGATGTATGGCGGTCTGCCCTGAAGATGCTATCGAGGAAATCCCCCGGGCTATCGGCCAGATTCAAAGTGGCGCCGGGCAGGGGGTGGATTTTCGAGAGGGTCGGCTCAATATCGGTGAGGCGTTTGCCCCGCCGATTACAAAGGCGTTGAAAAAGGAAATGCCGGATTCAGATATTGTCGTTGTTGACGCTCCGCCGGGGACATCATGTCCCGTTATCGAGGCTGTCAGCGATACCGACTTTGTCTTACTGGTGACCGAGCCGACGCCGTTTGGGTTAAATGATCTCACGCTGGCGGTGGAGATGGTCAAAGCCCTGGATTTGCCGTTTGGTATTGTGATTAACCGGTCTGATACGGGCGATGATCGCGTGGAACGATACTGCCGTGATGAAAACCTCGATCTTATGCTCAAGATGCCGTTCGATCGTCACCTGGCCGAGGTGTATTCACGGGGAGAAATGTTATCGACGACAGATACCAAATATGGTAAGACATTTCTTGAACTGTATCACAAAATCGAGAGGAGAGTTCAGCATGCTTGAACTGGTTGTGCTCAGCGGTAAAGGCGGCACCGGCAAGACAAGTATTGTTGGCTCTCTGGCCGTTTTGGCAAAAAACAAGATAATGGTTGACTGTGATGTCGATGCCGCCGACCTTCATCTGATATTGCCCCATAAGATCAAACTGACGGAAGATTTCACCTCCGGTTCGATAGCATCGATTATAGATGAAAAATGCACCGCCTGTGGTATCTGTCTTGATTACTGCCGCTATGATGCCATAAAACACGAACCGGATAATCATCATCCGGCCGGAGAGCGCTACTGGATAAATCCGTATGCCTGCGAGGGGTGCGGTGTATGCCCGCACTTCTGCCCCGAAAAGGCTATTGATTTTACCGAGACAGTCAGCGGTCAGTGGTTTTATTCGGAGACGCCGTACGGCCCGCTCTGGCATGCCCGACTGGGCATCGCCCAGTCAAATTCGGGAAAACTGGTTTCACTGTTGCGCCAAAAGGCGCGTGAGCAAGCCGTTGCGGATAAAAAGGATATGATAATAATAGACGGCCCGCCCGGTATCGGTTGTCCGGTTATAGCTTCCATCACCGGGGCCAACTATATTTTAATCATAACGGAACCGTCGCTATCCGCCCGTCATGATATGGAACGACTGGTTAGTCTGGCCGAACATTTCAAGCTTGCCGTCGGTCTGGGCATCAACAGGTATGATATCAATGAAACCATAACCGAGGATATCGAGCGTTTTGCCCGGGAGAAAAATATCTCCGTGCTTGGCCGAATTGCCTTTGATCCGGATGTGACCCGGGCGCAGGTGGCCGGCAAAGCAATTGTCGAATACCCCGACAGCGCCGCCGCCGGGCAGGTTCGTTCACTCTGGAATCAATTACAAAAAGAGTTGATATTAATACAGGATAATAAACTACAACACCGGATAGACTGAAGTCGGCCGGTATACATTGGAGACTGAATGATGAAGATTGCCATACCAACCGTGGACGGGTTACTTTGCCCGCACTTTGGACACTGTCAACAATTTGCCATTGTGGAAGTTGATACCGAAAAAAGGGATGTTATCAGCCAAACAATGATAACTCCACCGCCGCATGAACCGGGTATCCTTCCCCAGTGGATTTCCCAGCAAGGGTGTACCGTTGTCATCGTCGGTGGCATGGGTGGGCGAGCTTTGGCCATGTTCAATCAAAGTGGTATCACCGTGGTAAGCGGTGCGTCGTCTCAGGAGCCAAAGGAGATTGTACTGGCCTATTTAAATGGCGAGTTGATCACCGGCGGCAATCTGTGTGACGGGCCCATTTTCAGGCAGGGTGGTCATACCGATTGCGCCCAGCATGAATGACACCGGTTAGCATTAAATAGATGCATTATATAATGCCTGGTATTATTTCGGGTCGCTCTTAAATAAGCTGCTATCCAATAAGTCGAAAATCCGGCAGGTCATAATCCCGTTTATACGGGATCAAGGCCTGCCGAAACAATAGCTTCTGTTCTCATCGCAATATCAGATCATCGGAGTAGGCGGAGTTGATCAGGCGGCATTTCCGCGGGTTTCCATACAAATATCGTAATTGAACGCACAAAAGCCTGATATTATGCGTCAACTCCATACCATCTTTACCGATACATTGAAAACAGAGCCTTTTTTAGTCAGGATATTGATATGGCCAAGATAGATCAGCTTCTCAGAATCGTTAAGGCCGCCGAGGCCTCCGATCTGCATTTAGTGGCCGGTTCCGTGCCGATGATCCGTGCGCACGGCCGATTGGAGAAAACTCATCATCGCCGTCTTTCCGATGAAGAGATCAGGCAACTGGTTTTCGAGATACTTTCCGACAAGCAGATACGCCAGTTTGAAAGCACCGGCGATCTCGACTTTGCGTATGGTATTGAAGGAGAAGCCCGCTTTCGATTCAATATCTATCGGACTCAGACCGGAAGCGCCGCCGCTATCAGGATGATCGGTGAAATTGTAAGCGATCTGGCGTCCCTGGGCTTTTCAAAAGCAGTCAGTAAACTTGCCGAAAACAAGGCGGGGCTGGTTCTGGTTACTGGCCCGACCAACTCCGGCAAAACCACCACGCTGGCCGCCATGGTTGACCATATCAATACCAATTATTCCCGGCATATCATAACTCTGGAAGATCCGATAGAATATATCCATCAGAACAAAAACTCCCTGATATCCCAGCGGCAGATCGGCCTGCACGCCTCATCGTTTGCATCGGCGCTCAGGGCGACGCTTCGCGAGGATCCCGATGTGATCCTGGTTGGCGCAATGCGCGATATGGAAAAAATGACCCCGCTCCTGACTGCAGCCGGGGGCGGCATAGGGGGAATGGGAGCGCTTCGCACTGTAAATGGGGCAG
>DAOWOO010000229.1 GCA_030642025.1 Candidatus Zixiibacteriota bacterium
ATAAGATTACCGGCACCGCAAAGCCTTTCGGTCTAATAAGTACCGGCAATCTGTCAAAAAGGTTTATAGCGGTACGGGGAATCGAACCCCGGTTTGCGGACTGAGAATCCGCCGTCCTAGACCACTAGACGATACCGCCATTTGCCAAATTTTTAACCCAATATATCAGAAGCGTCGTATTTGTCAAGACACTCTTGTTTTAGGATTTTAAAAGACATATATTAGCGCAAATTTATGCCCTGGAGGAAACGTGCCTGCTAAAAAATATAAAGAATTAAAAGCCAAAGACCTCAAATCGGCCATCAGTTTCAGAAAATTCAAGCTGAAATCATCTGAAGACGCCCCGGAATGCTGTACTATCATCGGTCAGGATCGCGCTGTCAAGGCAATAAAACTTGGGCTGAAAGTTAAGAGCCGGGGATATAATATTTTCGTCACCGGTCTAACCGGCACCGGTCGATCCTCGACCATAAAGCATATTCTGGAAGAGCTGGATTCCAAGAAGCCGAATCTTAACGATATCTGCTATGTCAACAATTTCAAAGATCCTGACTGCCCGTTGATTCTGATATTCGAAGCCGGGCAGGGCCGCCAGTTCAAACGTGACATGGAGTATTCAATTACCATGCTCCGTAAAAATGTTCCCAAAGTATGGATCAGCGAGGATTATAAAAACCGCCGTAATCGTATCGGAGCCGATTTCGAGGGCCGGCATAAGAAAATGCTGGGAGAATTCGAAAAGAAAATGAATGAAAACGGCTTCGTAATGGTTCAGATGCAGGTTGGTCCTTCTATAAGAAATGAACTGCAGCCCCTGGTTGATGGAGAACCGACCCCGATGGACCGGCTGGAGCGGCTGGTGAAAGAAGGGAAATTCGCACAGGATCGTTTTCAGGATCTGGAAGTCAAAAAAGAGCGGCTGACGCGCAAGATGAGCCTGGTGGAGATTGAAGCCAGGAAGCTGGCCGCCAAGCTTGATGATGCCCTGGTCAAACTCGATTATTCCCTGATATCCCCCCTGATTATTGACAAAATAAGTGTTCTTAAAAAGAAATATCCCGGTGAGAAGGTCAACGGGTATATGGATGCCGTTCAGGAGGCGATTCTGGCCGATTTCGACCGGTTTAGGGAAGCCCGTCCGCGGCGGGGTGAGGACGAGGCACCGGCGTTTCGCAAAAAAGAGCCGTTTGAGGAATTTGCCGTAAACCTGATACTTGACAATTCGGAAACTGATAAAGTCCCGATCGTGGTCGAAAATTCGCCGACCTATCGCAACATTTTCGGTACTCTGGAACGAGTTGTCGACCGGTTCGGCTACTGGCGGACAGACTTTTCAAGAATCAAGGGCGGAACACTGCTGTATGCCTCGGGCGGTTTTCTGATAATAAACGCCCTCGATCTGTTTACCGAACCCGGAGTCTGGAAACCTCTGAAGCGTGCTCTAATCAGCGGTTGCTTTGAAATTTCCGGCTTTGATCCGTTTTACATGATGGCCGGATCCGGGCTTAAACCCGAGCCGATCCCGATTGATATCAAAATCGTGCTCATTGGCGACCGCCGTATATACAGCATGCTTTATAATTATGAGGAAGATTTCAGGAAGGTCTTTAAGGTTAAAGCTGAGTTTGATCATGTTATGGATATGACAAATTCGACCTTAAGACAATATGCTTCTTTTATTAAGAAAATAACCCATGAAGAGGATTTACCTCACTTTGATGTCGGGGGTATTGAGGAAGTGACCGCTTTCGGAAGCCGACTGGCTGGTCGTCGGGACAAACTTTCCACCCAATTCACCCAAATTGCCGATTTGATTCGCCAGAGCGCGGTATCTGCGGCTGATCGTCGGCACAAAAAGGTTATGCGCGAGGATGTCAGTTGTGCTATCCGCGAACGCCGCGAGCGAGTGAACCTGCTCGAGGATAAAATTCAGGAGATGTATGACAACGATATCCTGATGGTGAAGACCTCCGGCCGGGCGGTAGGACAGATTAACGGCCTGGCGGTGTATGATCTCGGAGAACACCGTTTTGGAAGGCCGTCAAAGATCACCGTCCGGACATCAGTAGGCCGGGCCGGAGTTATAAATATAGAACGTGAGGCCGACCTTTCCGGGCCGACCCACAACAAGGGCGTATTGGTTCTGTCCGGGTTTTTGCGGGGCAAATTTGCCAAAAACAGACCACTGGTAATGTCAGCTTCAATCTGTTTTGAGCAATCATACTCCGGCGTCGACGGCGATTCGGCCTCATCGACTGAAATTTACGCCATCCTGTCATCGCTATCGGGCGTACCCATTAAACAGGGCGTTGCCGTGACCGGTTCGGTTAACCAGTACGGCCAGATCCAGCCGATCGGAGGGGTTAATGAAAAAATAGAGGGATTCTATGATGTCTGTAAGTCCAAACGGCTTACCGGGCGGCAGGGAGTAATGGTGCCGGTGCAAAATGTCGAGGAACTTCAACTCCGAGAGGATGTCGTAAAAGCCATAGATAAAGGGAAATTCCATGTCTGGCCGGTATCGACAATTGACGAAGGGATAGAAATCCTTGCCGGCAAACCAGCCGGGAAGGAGCTTAAAAAAGGCGGTTTTACAAAGGGTAGTATATATGATTTGGTTGATAGGGTGCTGGATAGGCTGGCCAGGCAAATTAAGGTTTCTTCGGAGGAAGATGGTAAGAATTCCAATGAAAATAAGGATGCCGGAAAGAGTGCTTTGCGCCAGCGTCGGAAAAAAACAGGTTAAACTGGCCGCAAAATGGTCGATAACTAATTTGAAATATATTATATTTATTGGTTCAAAAGTGAAGCTTTCTATTGACAGCAGAAAATTAAATCATTATTTATATAACAGAAATATTAACGGCCGCGGGTTGAAGGTTTGATTTGATAGCCTGGTGGCCAATGTATAGGTGGATTTAGTTTACTCAGGTCAATCTTCACGAAACAGATTTCAGATTTCCTCCCACGTCCAATGAGTTGCCCCAATAATGGTATCTGATGTGATTGTGTGAATAAATCCAGTTGATTTTGTCAAAATATGAGTATAACCGATAAAAATAGACTGATGTCGATAGTGGCAGGTTTCTGTATCCATTTTCGGAATTTCTGTGTATACCGACAGTATGAAGGTCTGGTACGAAAGCTGTGTGCACGGCGGTGTCTGATTAACGGGACTGACGATGAATATCGACAAAGCCCGCCTGTGCTGGTGAGAATATAGGAGGGTCTTAATAATATAGAATTTTCTTTTTAATTTTAGTAAATGTGATGAGTTTCGGCTCATTATCGTATTTCTTTTTTACCAATGTCCAAAAGGGACAACCTATCAGGAGGTTAGTATGCAGGGCAGCAAGCTCTATTGTGGAAACCTTAGTTACTCCGTCACCAACACACAGCTTGAAGAGTTGTTTGTACAATATGGCGAAGTGAAAAGCGTCAACATTATCGAAGGCAAAGGCTTTGGTTTTGTGGAAATGGGCTCAACCGATGAGGCCGAAAAAGCCAAGGAAGCTTTAAATGGCACCGACTTTGATGGTCGGACTATGCGTGTTGACGAAGCTCAGCCGCCGCGGAACCGCGAACGCAGAGATAACCGTCGCTACTAAGAAGTATCCATTTATGAAAAAAGGGTCGGGCATTCAGCCCGACCCTTCTTTTATTTCAGAATGTTTTACTATTCATTAAAAATCGGTGCCCAATGAGAAATAGTATTCGGGATGATGGGCTACGGTATTGTAATCTGTTTTCCAAGCCAGATCATACCGAAGTACGAAAATACCCAGATTGGCTCGGATGCCGAACCCGAACGAGGATTTAATATCCTCCAGCCTGGGATCGCCATCCTTTGATGTGGCTCCTTTGAAATTGTCACCCTCCCAGGCAGCCCCGAAATCCAGAAAGATTGCGCCGGTGACATATCCGATAGTCATC
>DAOWOO010000177.1 GCA_030642025.1 Candidatus Zixiibacteriota bacterium
GTCGCAGATATCGCCGACACCGTCGCCGTCAACGTCGGCCTGATCAGGGTTATAAGTGTCGGGACAGTTGTCGATACCATCGGCAATTCCATCGCCGTCGGAATCGGCCGGGCCAAAGGCCAGCGAACTGAAAGCATAGATGATACCGTCGGAATCGAAAGTGACACAGGCGATATTCGGCTTGCCGTTGCCGCTGATGTCTCCGACCTGAATATCCATGACATCACCGGCGGTGCTGTAGCTCCACTCTTCGGTTCCGTCGGAGCCGTTGATCACATACACGCTTTGATCGTCCGATCCGGCCACCGCTTCCACCTCGCCGTCATTATCGACATCATAGCCGAGGACACAGTTAATCTCACCTCCGGTGGTGAAAGCCCAGAGCTGATAACCGTCATAACCGCGGAGGGCGGTTACCTGTTTAGTCGTTGAGGTCCCGGGGACAAGCAAATCGGGAATCTCGTCGCCATCCATGTCGCCATAGCCCATGCCGTTGATATTCGATGCAATTGATATGCTCTTGGACCATATTTCAATATGAGTGGCGCCGTTGATCATAATCACCTGGGGCGAATACGGGGCTACTCCGGCGGCAACATCAGGCACCAAATCGCCGGTTACATCGAAAACCTCAACATGCGCCACATCCGACGGGGTCGGGTAACTCCAGAGAATTTCGCCGTCCTCACCGTCGAGCACTATAATCTTATCGCCGGACGGCCCGCTTCCAATAGCGGCTATCACATCAACCGGCCCGGTAGCATCCATCTGGGCCAGGGCCAGGTCGTTGACTTCACCGCCGACATCCTGCACCCACAACTGGTCGCCATTTTTCCCGTCGATGGCATATACCTTGTTGTCCTCAGCTCCGGCAATGACATCAATATCATCGTCGCCATTCAAATCAGCGGCCATCAAACTCTTGCGGTATATATCATCGGTCGGTGCGGGAAACTGCCACATAACGGTACCGTCAGACCCACGAAGGCCGGTAACGGTTTTATCATATCCGGCCACGGCGACATCATTTATCTTGTCATCGTCAAAATCGCCGGTTGTGACGGCAAACAGGTTTTGCGTGCCGGTCCAGTGCCACATTTCACTGCCTGTGCGGCCGTCAATGGCCCAGGCCCGGTCGGCCGATGAGCTGACGGCGACCACATCCTCGGCCCCGTCGTCATTCAGATCGGCGACCGCTATGGCGTTGCCGTATTGCCCGAATTCAAATTCCCACAGGAGCGGCGAAAGGGAGGTTTTAAGCGCCCAGACACTTTTGCCCGGATTGGGTGGCGATCCGACGTTATCAGCTCCTCCGCCGGCGGCAACGTCAAGTATATCGTCGTTATCGAAATCGGCGATACCGATAGCGTCAATGGAGCCGGCTACGCTGTAATACCAAACTTTGGAACCATCAACCGCTTCAAGTACCTGCACCCGGTCGTATGTTGCCAGCGCCAGGTTCAAGTACCCATCGCCGGTGACATCACCTATTTCCATATCATCAGCATAGCCGGACAGGGTGTCCGATTTCCAGTACAGTTCGTCGTTACTTCCCTCAAAAGCATAAATATGAAACGGTGAAGCATACGGCGCAATAATCAGGTCGGGATCGCCGCTTTCATCGAAATCAAACGAAAAAAGGCTGATATCTCCGCCAGCAGGCGATATAGGGCCGACATTGTAGCTCCACTCCAGGGTTCCGTCGGCGGCGTTTCGGACAAAGATTTCGCCGTGATCATCGTTATAAATACCGCTGAAAATCGCCTCAAGCTCGGTATCGTTATCGATATCGGCTACCAGCACATCCATAACTGAGTACTCGACGGTGGAATCCCAGATCAGGGAACCGTCGGTACCGTCTATCATACCGCAATGGTTATCCCACCCGGCCAGGTACTCATGGGCATAGGCGACATCGTCGATATTGTCGCCATTGACATCGCCGCCATCGACAGCATTAATCCACAGCGACCCGATATACCGCCACCACAATTTGGTTCCGGACAGACCGTCAACAGCGTGGATATAGTCATCGAATGAACCGACGGCAACATCGAGATACGGGTCGCCGTTGAGGTCAAGAATCTTTACGCTGTTGATGGATGTCCCGATGTAGTATGTCCATATCTGGGCGCCGGTGGCTCCGTTAATGGCGTGGACCCTGCCGTCGGGAGTCTGGGAGGCATTGTGTGACGCCCCGGCTATTACATCCGCGACACCATCATTGGTAATATCTCCCGCTGTCATGGCCCGAACGCCGTCCTGGAGTTGGTATGTCCAGAGGGTGTCGCCGGTCAGGCCGTCAATGGCATAAACCCGTGATGGTTCACCATAGTAATCGGTATTATGTTCGCCGACAATGACATCTTCGGTAAGGTCACCGTTCAGGTCGGCGGTTTCGACATGCTTGACTTGTAGGTCGGTGTCATATATCCATATCGGCTCGCCGCCATAGCCATCGGCGCGGGACACCCGAGGTGCGCTCAGAAGCACCGCCATAACAAAAAATGCCATAACCGGGAAAACCATGCGGTTTAAGTTCTTAAACAGACGCATATTACAGCCCTCCTATTGAATTCCGAATGAATGATATTTATACCAAATCGCTTCACCATCAGGCAGGTCCTCTTATGGTGTGCCAGCGGAAGATCCGTGCGGTGCGGAGCGGAAATTGCGTGGTAATATAGACAGGCCCGCAGGATAAAACACCTTCCGCAATTATAATATTAAGATAACCCGTTATGGCGATTTGTCAATGGAGTTTGGCGCATTAGCTCGCCAGACTACTCTATCCGGGGAGAAATTCGGGCAGGCGAATTTATTTTTCTTATCGGTTCTTTTCCAGTTTCGCTTCCGGCGCAAACTTCAGAGATTTTTGAAACGCCAGGCTTGTCATCCATTTTTCAAGCGTTTCGTGATTATACGGTGAAATATCGCTGATTTTCAATCCGACTTCATGAAAGTCGGGCTCATTGCCCTCTTTGCACCAGATAATTGAAGCTTTGCATAGAATCTGACCTCTCCCGTCAATTTCCGAGGGCAGGTCGATTTGCAGGAGAAGGGTGCTGTTTTTCTCAAAGCATTTGCTGCTCATGAGTTTCATGCCTTCGGCGCTGACATCAATCAAACGCCCGATATTTTCATTTGAGTTGAGATCATGTACGGCCACATAGGCGCCGGTCCGTTTCCTCGGTCGTTTTCTTCGCTCAGACATTGAGGTTTTCCTCATGTTCTGCCGGCCATATAACCCGGCGAAATTCAATGGAAACTTCGCTGATCGGTCCCGAATGGGTCCTTGCTTGATGTTTTGCTCGCAGTCTTAATATCGGCAAATTTGTTTGGGTTTATAGGCCGTATTTCGTTTCGAATAGTGATATTGATACGGTTCGACTCAATCATCCCATGATGAGCGTTTCGAGAAATAGACAACTTCCGACCAGGCAGTGTAACCTGCCTTTGTGAAGGCTGACATTGAGGGGGTGTTGTCGTCTTCTATCAGGCAAGAGATTACCTTGAGCCCGAGATCATTCAGAAACCGCTCACAGGCATCAATCAGTATTCCGGCCAGGACCCTGTGCGCGATAATCGTGGTCCACTGCCAGCCGGTTAATCCGGCCCTTGGCGTCCATCAGATGACCCGATAATCGAGCCGATTAACCGATCTTCATCGGACATTCCCAAAAAGCAGGTTTCCTCTCGGCAGAATTCAGTTTTCATAGCTTCGGCCGAATCACGGCCCAGCGGGCGATACTCCAGACCGCAAATATCCCAGAGACGAACCAGCCGATCGTAGTCATCGATATTAAGATGCCTTATCGGGTATTCCATATTTTTCCTCGAGAATAGCTTCCAGTTGCCTGAGTGATGTTTCAGTTGAAAACGGTTTGTCGCTCCAGTGCTCACAGCCGGTGAAATTCAAAAATACGCCCCGTGATGGCACTCCGGCATCTTTGGCAGAACGCATTCCGGAGGCCAGGGTTAATAAACAGGCTATCCCGATGACGGAAAGAGATGGTCGGTCCTTTTTTATATTTTCGATTTGCTCGGTTAAGGCCCGTTTGGAGAAAAATCCATCGACATTGTATTTATCGGCAATCAGCATGATTTTGTGTATATCACAGTTGGGGACGCATCGGGTGCAGATTTTGCCGTATTTGGTCCGTTCCTTCTTGCATTTATCGAGCATAAGGGACATGCAGTCCGGCAGAATAAGCACCGTATTCTCCGCCCGATTGAAGGACCCACGGTTGAGTTGATCCATTACCTGAAAATAGACGGCTTCGAGAAGATAGATTTGCCGGGGATTGCAGCGGAAACCTGTATCGGTGCGATCGGACTTATCGGCTAACGCCTTTTTATAAAAATCATCGATATTGGCAAACTCATCCGAGAAAAGTTCGAATCCGTCGGCTATGAATTTATCCGTAAATTTGCTAAGCTTGTCATAGAAATCATCCCCAAGGCGAAAGGTAACGGTCGGTTTGGATTTCTTGGCGGACATGATCCAACTATACTAATTTTGCGGAAAATCA
>DAOWOO010000388.1 GCA_030642025.1 Candidatus Zixiibacteriota bacterium
GAGTTTGTGATTCAGAGGATGGGTTCCAGTTTTGAGGAAATGTTCAAGAAGGATTACACCGGTAATCCTTATGACGAGCTGCCCCTGATGAGAGAGATAAAGAATTTCAATGATATAGATTTTTCGTTTAATTTCTCGGCCGGTTATCCCGGTACGGTGGAATGGGTGCAGGTGGCCGTGGACCGCTATCATGTCCGTCTGGGAGCGGGCAATACCGCTGTTCAGGCGCCCCAGGTTTATCCTTACCATAACTCCGGTCAGTTGGTGGGATTGGCGGGCGGTATGCGTGGCGCGGCCGAATTCGAGACTGTCACCGGATACAAGGACAAGGGAACAAAGTATATGTTCTCGCAGACAGTCGCGCATGCCGTGGTGATGTTCTTTATCATAATAGGCAATGTCGCCTATTTCATTGTCGGTCGGAAGGAAAAGAAGTAGGAGAGTCATGGATTCGTCCGTAATTGGAATCTGGATATCGGTCTTTTTGACACTGGGCATCATGTCGTTTTTATACAAGGATAATCCCTGGTATAAATTCTGCGAGTCCATTTTTGTGGGTGTATCCGCCGGTTACTGGATCGCCTCTCTCTTCTGGCAAAACCTGCATGCCAAGTTTTATTCGAATTTCGCACCCGCTCTTGTACATCTCACGCAGGGACAATTCGATTATAATTTGCTATATGCCGGCGCCGGTATTTTGGGATTGATGATGATTCTGCGTCTGGTTCCGGCGATTGGCTGGATCTCGCGCTGGCCGTTATCGGTCGTGGTGGGCGGAACCGCCGGATTGTATCTGATCAATTATCTGGTTTCCAATGCTATCAAGCAGATCGAGAGCACCATACAGCCGTTGGTAACCAGACCCGAGACAGTCTCGTGGACTGTTAACGGCGGTGTTATTATCGGAAATGTGCTGATATTTTCGGTTCTGATCGTGGTTATCGGTTTGCTTCTGTTCGGCAAAAGATATCACGTCGAGCTTTCGACGCCCATGAAGGCTTTCTTTTTCCTGATTGCCCTGGTGGCCTGCGTTCTGGGTACATATTACAGTTTCGTGACGCCTTTCTCGCTGACCGGTCTGATTATGTTCATGGGCGTTTTCTGCGGTTTGATCTATTTCTTCTTCTCCAAGGAACATACCGGTTTCTTCGGAGGGGCCGCCACTGTGGGTATCTGGTTTCTGATGATCACTTTCGGCGCCTCATTCGGATATACGGTTATGAGCCGTATGTCGCTTCTGATCGGCCGGATCGACTTTCTATTGGTCGACTGGCTTAAGCTGGTGAAGTAAATCGGTCCCTGTTTCCCCTTTATTTTCTGTTTTTTTTCCTGACTTGGTTTTGAACACGGTTTGGCCCCAAAAGTCATTATAATGGCGAAAAGGATTTAAATCTCTCTATAAGTGATAGAGGCCATAATTTTCTTGACTTCTTAGTCGTGATATTATTATAATTGAACGTAATCTTAATCTGAAACGGCCGTGAATTATGAAAGTTGTTTTAATGGCAGCAATCGAATAGATATTATTCAGCCTCATGCTACGGTTGTCGTGCGGCTTTTTTTGTGTCTGAATTATGAAAACATTTTGCCTGTTTATAAGTCTGCTGTTCATACTGTTGTCTCTTCCCGCGACATCAAACGCACAAACGTCCGATAGCCCCGCTGATATTGATACTTCTCCGGCGCCGTCGGATTTCGCTTTAACGGCCGAAAGCCTTCCGGAGTTATATACTCCCGCTCCGGTCACAAATCTTACAGCTGAGGATAATCCCAATGATGGCGGCGGCGAAATTATTCTGACCTGGGATATATCCGTTGATGATAATAAAGAGGATGGCACGCTTTCGAAATATATAATCATGCGTTCTGGTAATCCCAGCAGCGGATTTAAGATTATAGGCGTGGCCAATCACCGCGCAACGGAATTTATGAATAAGGAAACCGAAGATGGCGAAGAATATTATTATAAGGTCATATCGTTCCCGATCACCAGGCTGGATCTGAAAGGAGATCGCGGCTTTGTCGATTCTGTAACCGCGCTCTATCCCGAACTTTCCGAACTGGGTGTGGAGGATATCGTTCTTCTGGCTGAATACTTCGGCGGCGATGTTCTGGAGGCGTTTCAAAGCGGCCCCATGGCCGAACATTCCATCTCAGGAGTGGTCGGACCGGCCAAATCCTCGGCGCAATGGTTTAATATGAAAGATCTGGATACGTTTGTTATCGGTATGATCATCTGTCTCTCGGTAATTATCTTCATTACTATGGCTAAACGCGGCAAGAAATTTTTCCTGAGGCGGCTCGGCGGATTGCAGGCTATCGATGAGGCCATCGGCCGCGCCACAGAGATGGGCAAGTCGATTCTGTTTATTCCCGGGATTCAGGATATGGATGATGTTCAAACTATTGCCGGGATTACCATTCTGGGACGTATCGCCAAGACAATCGCGGAATACGATACCAAAATAAATATGCCGGTCTGCCGTTCGATTGTAATGACC